>DATLHD010000101.1:0-39071 GCA_035540075.1 Gemmatimonadales bacterium | reverse complement strand
GATGTGATCGGGGGTGGTCCCGCAGCATCCCCCGATCACATCCGACGCATCAGGGAGTGCGTCGCCGAGTCGCGGCCGCGGCGAGTCTCGGTCGGGGCTCCGGCCGGACCGCAGCCCGAGCCAGCGGGAAGCCCACCGGTGCCGCTGCCCGCACGATCCGAGTGGGGTCGCAAGCTCGCGAGCGGGACGTTCGTGCGCAGCGTCGAGCTGGTGCCTCCCCGGGGCTGGGACCCGACCACGCTACTGCAGCGCTGCCGGGTGCTGCGCGAAGCCGGGGTGGACGTCGTCAACCTGGTGGACGGAGCACGCGCGCAGAGCCGCATGGGAGTGGTCCCCGCCGCCCTCCTCGTGGAGCGGGAGATCGGCCTGGAGACCGTCTTCCACTACACCTGTCGAGACCGGAACATGCTCGGCATGCTCAGCGATCTGCTGGGCGCGGCTGCCGGGGGTCTCCGAAACGTGCTCATCGTGACCGGCGATCCGCCGACCGCCGGGCCCTACCCCGATGCCACGGCCGTCTTCGACATCGACAGCATCGGCCTGACCAATGTCGTGCGCCGCCTGAATCACGGGCTCGACCCCGGCGGGACGTCGATCGGAGAGCCCACGCGATTCGTGATCGGGGTGGCGGTGAATCAGGGCGCGGTGGACCAGGGACTGGAGCTCGAGCGGTTCCGGTGGAAGGTGGAGGCCGGCGCGGAGTTCGCGGTCACTCAGCCGGTGTTCGATCCGGCGGAGCTGGCCAAGTTCCTCCAGCGGATCGCCCCCTGGCGGATTCCCGTGATCGCGGGGATCTGGCCCCTCACCTCGCTACGGAACGCGGAGTTCCTGGCGAACGAGGTGCCGGGCGCCAGGGTACCGGAGGGCGTGCTGGAACGGATGCGGAGCGCCGAAGCCGGCGGTCCGGATGCGGCGCACGCCGAAGGGATCCGGATCGCACTGGAGGTGATGGAGGCGGTGCGGGGCCTGGTGCAGGGCGTGCAGGTGAGCACGCCGGGCGGGCGGTTCGAGGTGGCGCTGGAGACGTTGGGTCAGCTCACTGGGTAGTGCTACAGGAGCTCGACGATCTTCCGGTAGCGCGCATCGGGCCGCTCGAAGCCCAGATTGCTGAGATACACCTTATCCACGCCCACCTCCCCCAACGCCCTGATGCTGCGGGCGCAGATCTCCTCCGCGGATAACCCCGCCTCGAAGTCGCTGGTGATCCCCTCCACCGGCACCGGCAGAAAGTCGCCGAGCTGTCGCAGCGTGCGCGGATTGGCGCTACGATAGAGGAAGACGCCGAACGCGCCGGGGCAGGATACTCCGCGGCGCCGAGCCTCTGCCAGAAAGCGCTCGACTTCGCGGATCGAATGGTGGGAGACGACCTGGGTGAGATAAAACTCCGCCTCGAACTCGGGGTGGAGCAAAAAGTCCACCTGCTTGACCGGATCCTTGAGCGGGTTGACCCATCCGCCCAGGTCGAGGGAAGGCACCCGTCGCCGGAGCCACTGCCGGAGCTGGTAGGCGTGGGGAAAGCAGCGGGTCGGGCCGGTGGACACATCCCCGCCTACGACGGTGAGTGCCTCGAAGCCGTGCGACGCGGCCCGCGCGGCGTAGAGCTGGATGTACTCCTGGGAATGCTTGGCCGTGAGAAACGGAACGATCCGAGCCGGCTCGAGCTCGCCGGCGAGGTTGGCGATCAGGTGGGCCAGGTTCTCTTCTTCGGCCTGGCCCACGGCGTTGTCGGTCAGGAAGATCAGCGTGTCCTGTCGCGCCAGCCGCCGGACCGAGTGGTACATATCGATCCACGCGTCGACGCTCGCGTCGTAGGACATGCCGCTCCGCGGCGGCCGAAGCTCGACCGCCACCAGGGGCCGGTCTTCGGCGAGCCGCCGGACGACGGAGCTGCGGCCGGGGGCGGAACTGGTGGTCATCGGGTGGCGAAACGTAAGCCCTTTGTTGCTTTCCCGCCGGTCCGGTATTCTTTCCACTCACACCGCTGACCTCGAGCCGAGCCTAGCATGGCCGATACCGTAGCAACTCCACCCTCGCCTCTCACCACCCTCTCCGAAGAGGAGACGCTGTTCCGCGACGCGGTTCGGGAATTCGCCGAGACCGAGGTGCGGCCGCTGGTCCACGCCATGGACGAGGCGGCGAAGTTGGAGCCCTCGCTCATCCCGCGGTTCTTCGAACTCGGCCTCATGGGGATCGAGGTTCCCGAGCGGTTCGGCGGTGCCGGGGGCGGCATCTTCATGGCGGCTCTGGCAATCGAGGAGCTGGCCCGGGTGGACGCCTCGGCGGCGATCTACGTGGACGTTCACAACACGCTGGTCAACAACGCGCTGCTCCGCTGGGGCAGCCCCGAGCAGCATGAGCGCTATTTCCCTCGGCTGACCACGGACCTGCTGGGCGCCTTTGCCCTCTCGGAACCCGGCAGCGGCAGCGATGCCTTCGCGCTGGCCACCAAGGCCGAGCATCGCGGCGACCGCTGGGAGCTCACCGGCACCAAGTTCTGGATCACCAACGGCGCCGAGGCCGGCTTTTTCATCGTCTTCGCCAACACCGACTTCGCCAAGGGCTACAAGGGAATCACCGGGTTCCTGGTGGAGCGCGACTTCCCCGGCTTCACGGTGGGCAAGAAGGAGAACAAGCTCGGCATCCGTGCCTCCAGCACCACCGAGCTGATCCTGGAGCAGTGCGTGGTCCCCGACGAGAACGTGCTGGGGCCGGTGGGCCAGGGCTACAAGATCGCCATCGAAACGCTGAACGAGGGGCGGATCGGGATCGGCGCGCAGATGATCGGGGTGGCGACCGGAGCCCTCGAGGCCGCGACCGCGTACGTAAAGGAGCGCAAGCAGTTCGGGAAGGCGATCGCGGAGTTCCAGGGAATCCAGTTCCAGCTCGCCCAGATGGCCACCGACCTGGAGGCGGCACGGCTCATGGTGTACAACACCGCGCGAATGAAGGACGCGGGGCAGCCGTTCCAGCAGCAGGCCGCAATGGCCAAGCTCTTCAGCTCCCAGGTGGCCGACCGCACCACCTCCAACTGTCTCGAGCTTTTCGGCGGCTACGGCTACTCCAACGAGTATCCCGCGGAGAAGTATTACCGGGACGCGAAGATCGGAACCATCTACGAGGGCACCAGCAACATGCAGCTGCAGACCATCGCCAAGAACATGCTGAGGTAGCGGAGGCGACCTGGAACACACGACGGGGGCGCCAGTTGGCGCCCCCGTCTGTTTGTGGTCACCGAGCTGACGTCGGCCAGGACCCTACCCGAGCCCAGGCCATCCTGCGGGACACCGGCGCGTGTCGGAGTGTATCGGGCCAGCAACATGTGGAGCCGTGACTTGGCTCGCCCGGGAGCCGAGGCCCGGCCTGGGACTTGCTTTGTTCGGAGGCGTCGAGGAGGGGGCTGGCGCCTCCCCCGGTTCAAGGATCCGGGCCCGACCTCATAACTCTCTGCAGGGTCGGGCCTTAAGCTTGACATTCAGCCCTGGTCGGTGAGATTCCTGCGGGCTCCCTTCGTGGCCTACCCGCAATAGCCGGCCGGACTGCCCAACATTTTCGCACGCTGCCAAGTATCGCCGCACGAGGGCTCGCATTTGTCGCTGCCGTCGTTCAACCGTCGTTTCGCCCCAGCTCTGGCCCTTGCCTGCGCGCTCGCGCCTGCCTCTCAGGCGCTCGCCCAGGGCACGGCTGACCTCCCGGCAACCAACCTCGCGCTCACCGCCCGACTGACCGCCTGGTACGAGACCAGCTCCCTCAGGGCCCCTGGTCAATGGGGCATCGCCGTGGCCGACCATGCGGGTCGGATGCTCTGGAGCATGAATCCCGACCAGCCGTTGATGCCGGCCTCCACGGTGAAGCTCTTCACCACCGGCTTCGCCCGGAGCGTGCTGGGCGGCACGGCTCGCCGACCGACCCGGGTGGTGGGCATCGGGGTCCTGAACCCCGAGACCGGCGCCTGGGAAGGGAGCTGGGCCCTCGAGCTCAACGGCGACCCCACCCTGGAGCGCGCGCAAGGATCCGGTCCGTCGCTCTACGACCTCGCCCTCCAACTCGCCAGCGGGGGCATCCGGAAACTCAAGGGCCCATTGCACGTGCAGAGTGCCGAGGGTCCGGCATATGCGGCCTACCCCGCGGCATGGTCGAGCCGCCACCGCGGCCGCCTCTTCGCGCCACCGGTCGGACCGCTGACCCTGCACGAGAACATCGTGTGGATCACCGTGCGGCCCGGAGCCAAGGTCGGACACAAGGCGCGTCTGGTGGAGACCGCTCCCCAGGGCATCACCTCGCTGGTGACCGTCACGGCTACCACCAAGGCCGGCCGACGGTCACGCCTGCGGCTCGGTCGCCGCAAGGACGGCGGCTGGATCGTGTCCGGGACCATAGGCGTCCGTGCCTATTCCCGGCGCCTCACCGCCGTGGCCTCGGACCCCAAGGTGGTGCTGAACGCGGTCTGGGGCTCCGCGCTGGCCAAGGCAGGCATCTCCTGGAATCGTGCCCCTTCGGCGAGCCCGCCGCCGGAAGGCGCGCCCCAGGTTCTCGCGGAGGTGGCGTCGGCCTCGCTCGACTCGCTCGCGAGCGAGATCAACCGCCGGAGCCTCAACCTCGGCGCCGAGCTGCTGCTCCAGTGGGCGGGCGGCCGGGATCGGGCCCACGAGCGGCTGACCCAGCACGTGCGCGAAGTGATCGGTTCATCGGAGGGCGTGTACTTGGCGGACGGCAGCGGATTGTCGTACGAGGATCGGGTCGCGCCGTCGGCGTTCATCGCCTACCTGGCCAAGTTCCCCGGCACGGCCGCGGGTCAGAACTTCCCCCAGCTCCTGCCGGCCAACGGCACCGGGACCCTGCGCCGCCTGAACACCGGCTTCCCCGGCGCAGGCGTGGTGCGGGCCAAGACCGGAACCCTGCAGCAGGTCTCGACCGTGGTCGGCTATCTCGGCACTTCGGACGGAGTGCTGCTGGTGAGCCTGATGTACAACGGAAACCGCCCCTGGGCGGCACGGCAGGCGCAGTGGAAGCTCTTCCGGGAGCTCGGCGCCAATGGTGTGGTCATTCCCACTGACAGCGTGCCCGCTCCGCCGATCCAGATGGGCAGCGACTCGGATACGACGGGCACTGCCGAAACCGCCGCCGCGGACGCCGTGACGGACTGATCCGGGCGGTGGAGACCGGGAGTGGTGAAGCCGGCCGCGGGCGAATGCCCGCGGCCGGCGTCTTACGTCCTGCGCGCGCTCGCGGCCACGAGGACCACACCACCGACGAGGGCGAGACCGGCCAGGATCGGCGGGATCGGCACGGTGTCCTTGTCGTCCGCGGTGGCCTCGATCGGCCCCACGTCCAGCACCTTCTCCTTGTGCGTGAATGAGAATCCGCCCAGGGCGAACCCCACCACGCCGAGCACGATCAGGATGAGCCCGATGATCGTACCGGGCTTCATACCGGGCGCCGGCCCTGGATGACGCGAATCAGGAGAATCGCCAGGGCGACGACCAGCAGAATGTGGATGAACCCACCCATGGTGTACGATGACACCATGCCGAGCAGCCACAGCACCAGCAGGATCACGAAGATCGTCCAGAGCATACCGGCCTCCCAGAGATATTGAATCCATGGCGGTCCTTCGGACTCGCATATCCTAGCGGGAGACGGATTTGACCGCCGTGACGATGCTCACCCGCCGCGCGGAATGCGGGTGGGACGCGCCGCGTGACCGGCCTTGGGGCGCGTCTTCCGGCGCGACGCCTGGGGCCGTACTATCCCAGACACCTTCCACCCACCGGAACGCATGGTCACCGCATCCGTACCCCGCCCGACGTCCGAGACTCATGGCTTTCAGCCTTTTGTTTCCCCCACCCAGTCGCCGGCCGAGCTGACCGTTCGTGCCGTCGCACTGGGGGCGGTGCTCGGCATCGTCTTCGCCGCCTCCAGTGTCTACCTGGCGCTGAAGATCGGCCTGACCGTATCGGCCTCCATCCCGATCGCCGTGCTCGCGGTCGCCTTCTTCAGGACCCTGGGGAAATCCACCATCCTGGAGAACAACATCGTGCAGACGACCGGCTCGGCGGGCGAGTCCATCGCCGCGGGCATCGTCTTCACTCTCCCGGCCATTCTCCTGCTGGGGTACGACCTGTCCATCGGCAAGGTGGCGGTGGTCGCGGTGGTCGGAGGCATCCTGGGCGTGCTGCTCATGATCCCGCTCCGCCGGGCGCTGATCGTGAAGGAGCACGGCCGGCTGCCCTACCCCGAAGGCACCGCCTGCGCTGAAGTCCTGATCGCGGGTGAGAAGGGCGGACTCCAGGCGCGGCGGCTGTTCCAGGCGTTCGGGGTCGCGTTTTCCTACAAGTTCCTGATGGCTGGCCTTCGGGGATGGAAGGAGTATCCCGGCTGGATCTCGCGGACCTACCAGGGCGCCTCGATCTCGGCGGAGGTCTCGCCGGAGCTGATGGGGGTCGGCTACATCATCGGGCCGCGGATCGCCGGCTATCTGTTCGCCGGTGGGTTTCTCGCCTACATGGTGCTCATCCCCGCGATCAAGCTCTTCGGCTCCGGACTCACCACCCCGATCTTCGCCGAGCCCAAGCTCATCGGCGAGATGAGCCCGAGCGAGGTCCGCTCCTACTTCGTGTTCTACATCGGCGCCGGCGCGGTCGCGACCGCGGGAATCATCGCGCTGGTCCGCGCGCTCCCGACCATCGTGGCCGCGTTCCGCTCCGGCTTCGACGACCTGCGCCGCAGTGTCGGCGACGCGGCCGCCCGGGTGCGGACCGATGTCGACCTCCCCATCTGGGTTACGCCGGTCGGCGCCGTGCTGCTGGTGCTGGTCCTCACCTTGCTCCCGCAGCTTGCGGTCAACCTGCTGGGCGCGGTGCTGATCGTGATCTTCGGATTCTTCTTCGTGGTGGTCTCCTCCCGCATCACCGGGGAGATCGGCGTGAGCGCCAATCCGATCTCGGGCATGACCATCGCCGCGCTGATCGGGACCGCGACGATTTTCCTCCTGATCGGCTGGACCGGAGTGGACCATCGGGTCGGCGCTCTCACCATCGCCGCCGTCATCGCGGTGGCCGCGGGGAACGCCGGCGCCACCAGCCAGGACCTCAAGACCGGCTTCCTTGTCGGCGCCACACCCAAACGGCAGCAGATCGCTATCCTGATCGGGGCGGTGACTTCGGCGCTCGCCATCGGCTGGACCCTAACCCTGCTCAACAACACCTACACCACGATCGTCCCCGAGCGGCATCCGGGTGTATTGATCGAGGCGGCCGCTCCCGGCGCCGGCGACCGCTCGGCTACCACGTTGGGCGAGACCATGCAGCGCGACGGCCGGGAGTGGGAGGTCGTTCGGGTCAACCTGCCGATCCAGGGCGTGCAGCCGGGCAAGTACCTGCTCGACCCCACGACCAAGGAAGTCGCCTACCTCGTGGATCCCGGCATCGGCGGGCGCATCCGTGAGATCAACGGCCGGCCGATCACCAAGCTCGACTCCCCCAAGGCCACGATCATGGCGCTGGTGACCGACGGGATCCTGACCCGGAAGCTGCCCTGGGGCCTGGTGCTCATCGGCGTATGTCTCACGATCGCGATCGAGATCATGGGCCTCCAGTCGCTCCCGATCGCGGTGGGCGTCTATCTGCCGATCTCGACCTCCGCCTCGATGTTCATCGGCGGGGTCATCCGGTGGCTGGTGGAGCGTAAGAGCACCAGCGGCGAGTCGCTGGCCGAGGTGGAGTCGGGTCCGGGTGTGCTGTTCTCCAGCGGGCTCATCGCCGGAGGCGCGATCGCGGGGATCACCATCGCGGGCATCGCCGCGATGATGGTGGGCCGGGCCGACGCGGCGGGAGTCCCCGCCGCCGAGTACCTGGCTCATGTCGTCGGTCTGCAGGAGCGGCTCGGCACCGTCTCCCAGAGCGATATCGTCGCCGTCGTCATCTACGCCGGACTTGGATATCTGCTGTACCGCGTCGCGAGCCGCTGAGGTGCCGCCGAACAGTCCGGTCTCACCTGCGATCAGCGCCCGGATCATCCACGCCGCCCTGGTGCTCGGGGTGCTCACCTTCTGGCTGGTCGGCTGGTACATCGGGCAGTCGGCGGCGGTGCCCGCGGAAGCGCTGCCGGACCGCCGGGTGCTGTACGTGGCTCTAGCCCTGGTAAGCGCGACGCTGTTCGGCGGGGCCATGTTCACGGCGGCCCGGCTCGGGCCCATCCGGCCGGGCGGCTCCCAGGACGAATGGTGGCGCGAGAACCTGGGAAAGGCCATCGTCGTCTGGTCGCTGGTTGAGGCGCCGTCGCTGCTGGGCCTGGTCGCCTACAGCTTGACCCGGGACTTCCGAACCCTGATCGCGACTTTCATTGGACTGCTCTTCTTCGGGAGCTACCGGCCGAGTCGTTTGATCGAGCGTTGAATGCGGGTGGTAACTTTGCTACCGGCGGCCACCGAGATCGTGGCGGCACTCGGAGAGGCCGGCAGCCTGGTGGGCATCTCCCACGAGTGCGACTATCCGGCCCACGTCCTGGGCCTTCCCCGCGTCACGGCCACTCCGATCGACCCGGGCGCGTCCGGATCGGCCATCGACGCCGAGGTGCGGCGCCTGCACGCGGCGGGCAAGCCGGTCATCGGCGTGGACGCCGAGGTCCTCCGCCGGCTGGCGCCGGAGCTGATCGTGACCCAAGACCTCTGCGAGGTATGCGCGGTCGCGGAGGGAGCGGTCTACCGGCTGGCGGCGGTTATGCACCCTGCGCCGACGCTGCTCACGCTGTCTGGGCGGACGGTCGCGGGGATCATGAGCGATATCCTCGCCGTGGCGGGAGCCCTCGGCCGGACCGCGGCGGGTACGGATCTCGTGAGGGGGCTGGAGGAGCGCCTGGGTCGGCTCAGGGATCGGCAGGTCGCAAGACGGCCGCGGGTCGTCTGTGTAGAGTGGCTGGAGCCGCTCTACCTCGCCGGCCACTGGGTTCCCGAGCTGGTGGAGGCCGCGGGTGGTACCGATGTGGGTGCGGCTCCAGGCGACCATTCGGCGCGGCGGCAGTGGCGGGAGCTCAATGAGCTGCGCCCGGATCTGATGGTCGTCATGCTGTGCGGCTTTGGATTGGAGCGCTCCCTGGCCGAGTTGTCGGCGCTGGCGGACCCGGCAGCGCTCGAGGTGCTCCGTGCGGTGCCGACGTGGGTGATCGACGGCAACGCCTACACCTCGCGCTCGGGTCCACGCATCGTGGATGGCGCCGAGCTCCTTTCGGGTGCGCTTCTGGGGCAGGAGCGGCCGGACCTCGCTCGGTGGCGCTCCGGTTCACCGACGTCCACGCCCTCGGGCAGGATGTGATATGCCGCCGCGGATCCTCGAGGCCGAGACTCCGGAATCGCTCGTGATCGCGAGAGGTCTCTTCGAGGAGTACGCCGCCGCGCTCGAGGTCGATCTCGGCTTCCAGCACTTCGCCGAGGAGCTGGCCGGCCTGCCGGGCGAATACATCCGCCCGGCCGGTGGTCTCATGCTCGGATTCGAAGGCAGCGAGCCGGTGGGGTGTGTCGCCTTCCGCCCGGTTGCGCCCGACATCGCGGAAATGAAGCGTCTCTACGTGCGGCCGTCGGCGCGCGGGGGCGGCTGGGGCCGCCGGCTGGCGGAGCGGGCCGTGAGCGATGCGCGCGACGCGGGCTACCGGCGCATGCGACTCGACACCTTGCCCGCGATGGGCTCGGCGCAGCGTCTCTATCTCGCGCTCGGCTTCGAGGAGATCGCTCCGTACCGGCACAATCCCGTGCCCGGTGCCCGATTTCTCGAGCTCGACCTGCGACAGAACCCTCGTCCCTCACTCGGCGCGCCATGACCCCCGAATCCCTCGCCTTCCTCAAGACCCTGCTCGATACACCGGGCCCTTCCTCCTTCGAGATCGCTCCGGCCAGGGCGTGGCGGCGAGAGGCCGAGCCGCTCGCTGACGAGGTTCGCGCCGACGTAGCCGGCAACTCCTACGCGACGCTGAACCCTGGCGGCCGGCCCCGGGTGATGTTGGCCGGCCACATCGACGAGATCGGCGTGATGGTGACGCACATCGACGACGACGGGTTCGTCAGCTTCGACACCATCGGGGGGTGGGATCCGCAGGTGTTCGTGGGACAGCGTGTGCGGCTACTTGGACGGGGCGGCCCGGTCACCGGCGTCGTGGGCAAGAAGGCGATCCACATCATGGATAAGGACGACCGGGAGCGAGTCTCCAAGGTCGAGAGCCTGTGGATCGATATCGGCGCCACGGACCGGGCCGAGGCCGAGCGGCAGTTACGGGTCGGCGACCCGGGGGTGCTGGCCACCGCGGTGCTCGAGTTCCCCAACGGCCGGCTGGTGAGCCGGAGCATCGACAACCGAATCGGGGCGTTCGTGGTGCTGGAAGCGCTGCGACAGCTCGCGCGGGACGGCAAGGCGGCGGCCTCGGTGACCGCTGTGGCGACCACCCGCGAGGAGATTGCCGCCACCGGCGGCGGCGCACGCAGCTCGGCCGCATCGCTCGAGCCCGACGTGGCCGTCGTGGTGGATGTCACCCATGCCACCGACTATCCCGGTGTGGACAAGCGGCGGCACGGGGACTACCGCCTCGGCGGCGGGCCGGTCCTCTCCCGGGGGGCCTCGGTCAGCGAGGTGGTCTTCGAGCTGCTCGCCGCCGCCGCCGAGGCGGAGGGCATTCCCTACACGATCGAAGCCGCCTCTCGCGATACCCGCACCGACGCGGAGGCGATCTATAACGCGCACCGAGGCGTGGCCACAGCGCTGGTGTCGGTTCCAAACCGCTACATGCACAGCCCCAATGAGATGGTCGCGCTGGAGGACCTCGACCGGACCGCTCGGCTGCTTGCCGCCTTCGCCCGCCGACTGAACCCCAATACCGATTTCGTGCCCCGCTAGCAGCGCTATCTTTCGGCATGATCCGCCCGACATTCACGTCCCGCCTCGCGGCGCTGTTTCTGCTCGCCGCGCCGGCGGGATTGCAGGCACAATTCGGCACCCAGCAGCAGCCGGTGGTGAAGCCGGCCCCGCCGCCGATCACGGCCATCGATGACATCCGCTACCTGAGCGACGACCGGCTCCAGGGCCGGATGACCGGCTCACCCGGAGCGGATACCGCCGCCGCCTACCTCGCCCGGCGATTCGAGCAGGTCGGGCTGCAGCCCGCCGCGGGCGGCTGGTTCCAGTCGTTCACGGTCGCCAAGGAGGCGCCGGTGGCGCAGTCGGCCCGGGTGGGTGGCCTGGTGGGGCGGAACGTGATCGGCCTGCTGCCGGGTCACGACCCGAACCTACGCAACGAGGCCGTCATCGTCGGTGCCCACTACGATCACCTGGGCCTCGGCGGGTTCGGCAGCCTGGATCCCGACAGCACCGGCAAGGTGCACAACGGGGCGGATGACAACGCCTCGGGTGCCGCGATGCTGATCCAGATCGCCTCGCGGCTCGCCCAGGCGCCGCCGGCGCGCACCGTGCTCTTCATCGCCTTCAGCGGCGAGGAACTGGGTTTGCTGGGATCGGCCTATTACGTGAAGCAGCCGGTCTATTCCCTCACCACCACGTCGGCGATGATCAACCTCGACATGGTCGGGAGACTGCGGAACGGCCGGCTCATCGTCTACGGGTCGCGCACGGCGAAGGAGTTCCCCACCCTGCTCGACTCCCTGAACTGGCACGCGGGGTTCGATCTCAAGGCTCAGGGCGACGGCTACGGCCCGAGCGACCAGTCGTCGTTCTACGCGGCGGGTCTGCCGGTGCTGCACATCTTCACCGACCTGCACGAAGACTACCACCGCACCACGGACGACTGGGAGAAGATCGATCCCGAAGGGTTCCGGCGAGTGACCAACTTCACGGTGGGACTGGTAACCGCGATCGCCAACCGACCAACCAGGCTCACGCCGGTCGAGGTGCCTCCGCCCTCACACGCGATGGGCACCACCACCAGCGCGCCTGCTTACGGGACCTACCTCGGCACGATCCCGGATATGACCGACAATCCCGGCGGGGTACGGCTCCTCGGCGTGCGTGCGGGCAGCCCGGCAGAGCAGGCAGGGCTCCGGGGCGACGACATCATCACCCGGATCGGAAGCATGGAAATACCGGACCTGCAGGCCATGAGCGAAGCGCTCCGGAGCCACGCGCCGGGAGACACCGTGAGCATCGTGATCCGCCGTGGCGACAAAGTAACGACCGTGCGCGCCAGGCTCGGTACCCGAGGAGGCTGACGATGCCGGTGCTGCACGCGGACAAGGTGATCGCGACCCTGCGCGGCGTCTTCGCGAGGGAAGTCGGGCGGATCGACCTTCTTCGGACTGCCGCCGAGAAGATCCGCGCGACCGGCGCGCCCTACACCTCGGTCTACATGTACATGCTCCACGGCGACGAGCTCGTGCTCGAGGCCTACGCCGGCCGCGACACCGATCACACCCACATCCCCGTCGGTCAGGGTGTCTGTGGGACCGCCGTGGCGACGGGCAAGGATCAGAACGTGCCGGACGTCCGCGCGGTGGACAACTACATCGCCTGCAACACCTGGACCCGCTCCGAGCTGGTGGTGCTCATCCGTCGCGGCGACCGGATCCTGGGTCAGATCGACGTGGACAGCGACGAGCCCGACCCCTTCACGGCCGAGGAAGAGGCGGAGGTCCGTCGCGTCGCCGACGCGCTGGCCGTGCTGCTGTAGCAGGTGGCGACTCCGGGAATCACCGAGACGGTTGCCCGTGTCCGGGGCGTGGAGCTGTTCGTGCGCCGGATCGGCGGCGGCCCGCCGGTCGTGGTGCTGCACGGCGGACCAGGCGCGCATCACGACTATCTCCTCCCAGGCTTCGACGCACTCGCCGACGGGCGCGAGCTGATCTACTACGACCAGCGGGGCGGCGGCCGGTCGGCCGTGCCGCGCGACGTTCCCGTCGGCTGGACCGAGCACGTGGCCGACCTGGAGGCCCTGCGCGCGCAGTGGGGGCTCCGCCGCATGACGATTGTCGGGTACTCATGGGGCGGGTTGCTCGCCCTACTGTACGCGCTGGACCATGCGGAGCGGGTGGAGCGGCTGGCGCTGGTCTCCCCCGCTCCCGCCTGGCGCGCGGCGCGGGAGAAGTTCGAGCAGCGGTTCGGCAAGCGGAACCTCGACCCCGAGTTCCAGGAGGCGCGGCGGGCACTTCGCGAAAGCGGACTGCGGGAGCGGGATCCCGAGGCCTACCAGCGGCGCATCTTCGAGCTGTCCGTGGCGCCGTACTTCCACGAGCCCGCGCTCGCCCGCGACCTCACGCCGTTCCGCGTGACGGGCCGCACCCAGCAGGAAGTGTGGGCCAGCCTGGGTGACTTCGATCTCCGCGAGCGGCTCCCCACGCTCCGCGGCATCCCCTCACTCGTCCTCCACGGCGAGAGCGACCCGATCCCGCCGGAGGCCTCCCGGGTCACCGCCTCCCTGATCGGCGCCGCACTGCATCCGGTGCCCCGCTGCGGCCATGTGCCGTATGTGGAAGCACACGAGGAGTTTGTCCGCGTGGTCGGCGGCTTCCTCCCGGCCTGAGCCGGATGCCGCATTACCTTACGTCCATGCCTCGCGAAACCCCGCTCGACCTCGTCTTCCAACCCGCGGTGGCGACGAGCTTCCCTCGAATCGCCGCCAGCCTGGCCGCCTCGGGTCACGATCCCGCCGACCGCGACGCATTCCTGATGGACCGCGAGGTGATCACCCTGCTCCGCGACCTCCGCCCGGACGAGGGCGTCGGTGAGGCGATGGATCAGATGGTAGCCCTGGTGCACCATGCCTACCTCACGTGGGCCGCCGGCGCCGTGACGATCCCCATCGCTCGCGATACGGCGGAGGAGGTGCTGAGCGCGGTGGCCACGGACGGGGCCGAGCCGAAGGACGTGACCGCGTATTACGCCCAGTTTCCCGAGCGGATGATCTGGGCCCGGGTCATCGAGAACGAGGCGCCCGAGCCGCTCGATGGACTATTCGTCTCGCGCGACCCGCAGGGGCTGCTCCGCGTGCTGGGGATCTTCGGACTGCGTGCCGACCGACCGGGCTTCAGTGCGGTGGAGGCAACCGGTCCGCGCGCTCCGAAGCTGACTCGCGAGGACGGCAGCGCGCTCTACGCGCCCACGCTGCCTGGCGCGGCCGCCGCCGGTCTCCGCTCCATCATCGGCGAGGAGGAGCTGCTCGAGCTCGGCTGGCGCACCCAGGGTGTGGCCGCTGCCGTGGCCAGTGGAGAGGTCTGATGGAGACCCTGAAGGACTTCATGGACAAGAAGGCCGTGGGCGATGTCCTGGAGCAGATGGCGGCCTTTCTCGAGCTCAAGGGCGAGAATCCGTTCCGCATCCGGGCGTTCCGCACCGCCGCCCGCGCCATCGCGGGCTTTAGCGGTGACCTGCGCCAGGGCCTGGAGGACGGCTCGCTTGCCGCGGCCAAGGGCGTCGGTCCAGCCACCCTCCAGATCGCGGTCGAGCTGATCAACACCGGTCGCGCGGGCATGCTGGAAGAGCTGCGCGAGCAGATCCCACCGGGCCTGGTCGAGATGCTGTCCATCGCCGGACTCGGCGTCGCCAAGATCCGCCAGATCCACGATGTCCTCGGCATCGATTCGCTGCCCGATCTCGAGGCCGCGGCGACCGACGGCCGCCTGGCCAAGCTGCCCCGGTTCGGCCAGAAGACGTCGGAGAACATCCTCAAGAGCATCGCCTTCCTCCGCCAGGCGAGCGCGTACCGCCTGTCGCACCACGCCGCCGACGAGGCTGAGGGATTGCGGACCGCGCTGGCGAAGCTCCCCGGCGTGACGGCCGCCCTGATTGCCGGCGACGTGCGCCGCCGGACGGAAGTCGTGCGTGACCTGGTGATGGTCCTGGTGGCCGACGTCTCGCCTGGCGAGCTGTTCAAGCGTCTCAGCCAGCATCCGGGCGTCCACGAGTTCGCCGGGCAGGACGAGCGCCGGCTCACGCTCCGCTTCGCCGGCGGCGCGAGCGCGCAGATCATCGTGACGACGCCGGTCAACGTGGGCGCCGTACTGGTGCAGGCCACCGGCAGCGATCAGCACGTGGTGCAGCTGGCGGCGCACGCGTCGGCCCGGGGGCTGGCGCTCACCGGTGCGGCGCTCTGGCATGGAAGCGAGTTCGTCTACACGCCCGACGAGGAGAGTCTCTACCGCGCCCTCGGCCTCGACTACATCGAGCCCGAGCTGCGCGAAGGTCGGGGGGAGATCGCCGCGGCCGAGCGGAGTGAGCTCCCTCGCCTGGTGGAGCGCGGCGACCTGCGGGGCTTCCTCCACTGTCATACCAAGTACTCCGACGGCTCCAATACGATCGAAGAGCTGGCGCTAGCGTGCAAGGCGGCCGGTTATCAGTGGATCGGCATCACCGACCACAGCCAGGCAGCCGCCTACGCCGGCGGGCTCAAGGCCGATGATCTGCTTCGCCAGGCCGACGAGATCGACGAAGTGAACGCGGGACTCGATGGCATCCGGGTGCTCAAGGGCGTCGAGGCGGACATTCTCGGCGATGGCCGGGTGGATTTCGAGGAGCGGGTGCTGCAACGGCTCGACTTCGTGATCGCCTCCATTCACTCCCGCTTCAACATGACCGTCGCGGAGATGACCTCGCGCCTGCTCATCGCGATGGACAACCCATACCTCACCATCATCGGCCATCCGACCGGCCGACTCCTCCTCTCCCGCGACCCGTACGGGCTGGATCTCGATCTGGTGATCGAGAAGGCTGCCGAGCGAGGCGTGGCGCTGGAGGTCAATGCGGATCCCCATCGGCTCGACCTGGACTGGAGAGTGTTACAGCGGGTGCGCGAGGGGGGCGTCATGGTCTCCATCGGCGCCGACGCGCACAGCATAGCCGGAATAGGACATGTGGAGTACGGCGTCGGCATCGCGCGCAAAGGCTGGCTGGGCCCGACCGACGTCCTCAACAGCTGCACCGCCGAGGAGTTCACGACGTGGGCCGGGCGCCGGCGTCCTTGAGAGCCCGCAAGGGACGCGAGTCCGCCGCGGCGAAAGCGGAGCGCGCCAGGCTCATCTTCCAGCGTCTGCACCAGAGCTATCCCGATGCCGCCTGCGCGCTCGACCATGCCGACGCCTACCAGCTCCTCGTCGCCACGATCCTGTCGGCCCAGTGCACCGATGCCCGGGTGAACATGGTGACGCCGGCCTTCTTCGCCCGCTACCCCAGGCCCGAGGATCTTGCCCGAGCCGACCGCGCCGAGGTGGAGGAGCTGATCCGATCCACCGGGTTCTTCCGCAACAAGGCGCGCAGCCTCGTGGGGATGGCGCAGGGCCTCGTGGCGGACCATCGCGGCGAGGTGCCGCGAAGCATGGAGGAGCTCCAGGTGCTGCCGGGGGTCGGTCGGAAGACGGCGAATGTCATCCTTGGAAACGCGTACGGAATCAACGAGGGAATCACGGTGGACACCCACGTCACCCGTCTCTCGCGACTGCTCGGTCTCACCCGGCACGACGACCCGATACGCATCGAGCAGGACCTCATGCCCCTCTTCCCGAGGGAGGACTGGGCCCTGCTCTCCCACCTCCTGATCACGCACGGGCGACAGATCTGCATCGCCCGGCGTCCTCGCTGCCCCGACTGCGTGGTGGCTGATCTCTGCCCTTCCGCCGCAGTCTAAAGCCCTACACCCAAATCATTTCCGCAGCTGGCTAGACCTCGGTAGCGGGCAGGGTTCTTGCTGATCGGAGGGTCAATCGGCCGAGTCGAGCCGACGCCCTGTTACGCAACTCATTCAGTTACTTGCTCTTACGGTGCGATGACCCTGCCCAGCGTGATGCTTTCGGCGAGCGGCGAACGGTCCGGTGCAAGGCGGTTCACCCGCTCCGGAGAGTTCGCCGCGCGCCGGATCCTCGCGATCGCGCCACAGCCGTTCTACCAGGACCGCGGCACCCCCATCGCGCTCCGCCAGGTGCTGCAGGCGGCGAGCGAGCTGGGGTACCAGGTGGATCTGCTCACCTTTCCGGTCGGCAGCGACATCCATCTCCCCGGATTGCGGACCTTTCGGGCCGGCAACCCACTCGCGATCCGCAGCGTGCCGATCGGTCTCTCCATCCGCAAGCTGCTCCTGGATGCATCGCTGGTTCGTGCGCTGCGCCAGCGACTCTCGCGGGAGACTTACACCTGCGTCCACGCGCTGGAAGAGGCGGCGTGGCCGGCGTTGGTTCTTGCTCGACGCCATCGAATCCCGCTCCTCTACGACATGCAGTCGAGTCTCCCCGAGCAACTGAGAAAGCACGCCGCGGCTCGTGTCCCGCCGATGCCGATGCTTCTGCGCGAAGCCGAGCGCTGGCTGCTCGGCCGGGCGGATCTCGTGGTGGCAAGCGCGGGACTAGGGGACCGGGTCCGACATACGGCTCCCGGGACGAAAGTGCGGGAATGGCACTTCCCCAGCACGCCGGGCGAGGTACCGACCTTCGAATCGCTGTCGCTGCGACGGCAGCTCGGGCTCGTTCAGGACGCTCAGGTCATCCTGTACAGTGGCACTTTCGAGACCTACCAGGGGCTGGATGACCTGGTCGCCGCCATTCCCGCGGTGGTCGCCGCGGTGCCGAACGCGCGGTTCGTCCTGGTCGGCGCCGACCGCGCCGCGGGAACCCCGCTCCCCGACGGGGCCGCAGAGCTGACCCGTACCGGCATCCTGACGGTCGTGGAGCGCCAGCCCCGGAGCTCGATTCCGGTGTACCTGGCGATGGCGGACGTGCTGGTCTCGCCTCGCGCGTTCGGGGGCAACCTTCCCCTCAAGATCTTCGACTACCTCGCCGCGGGTCGGCCGATCGTCGCCACCGACATCTCGACCCATCGTTCCGTGCTCACCCAGGACACGGCCGTGCTGGTCCAGCCGACCTCGGCAGCGTTGGCCGAGGGGATCGTCTCCATCCTCCGCGGCCCCACCCGGGGCCGCGAGCTGGGAGAGGCCGCCCGGCAGTACGCCTTCGAGCACCTCGGCTGGAGCCGCTTCGTGCGCACGGTGGGGGAGATCTACGACGACGTACACCGCCGTGTTCCCGCCTGATTCGACCCTGGTCACCGTCGTCATCCCCGCGCGCAACGAGGCTGGCCGCATCGGCGCCCTCGTTCGCGCGGTCCTGGCGCAGGACGCACGCGGGCGGGTGATTGAAGTGATCGTGGTGGATGACGACTCCACGGACGATACGGTCGCCGAGGCGCGGGCCGCCGGCGCTCGGGTGCTGGAAGCGGAGCCCGGCAGGGAGCTGGGCAACCCGGCGATCGGCCGCAATCGGGGGGCGGCCCTCGCCGCCGGCGACCCGATCGTCTTTCTCGATGCCGACTGCGCGCCCGCGGCGGACTGGCTCGGCCGCCTCCTGGACGAGCACGGTCGGGGCACGGAAGTCGTCGGAGGATCGCTCGACCTGCCGCCGGACCTGACCCTCACGGCGCGGTGCGACTACTACTGCGGCTGGTACCACGTGCACTCGGGGCGCGAGGGCGGCGAGGTCTCCAATCATCCTCCCGGAAATCTGAGCGTCCGGCGTGGGGTGTTCGCTCGCACCGGAGGATTCACCGAGCAGCAGCCCATCGCCTACTCCCACGAGGAGCTGGCCTGGCAGGCGGCGGTGCGGCGCGCCGGGGGAAAGATCGTCTTCGTCCCGGGGGCACGGGTGTATCACCACAACCGCGCCGGGTTCGGCAATCTCCTGCGGCGCAATTACCGATGGGGCTACAGCGCCATCGAGAGCAAGGCCTCCACCGGTGCCGCGCGAGCCGCGTGGGTGTACCGCTACCCCGGCCTCCTCGTAGCGGGGAGCCTGCCGATCGCGCTCGGGACGACGGCCTACATCCTGGGATGCTGGGCCCGGGCGCGCGTGGCAGAGCCACTGTTCATGCTCCCCGCGGTGCTCGCCGCTCGGCTTGCCTACTCCGCCGGCCTGGTGGCCGGGGGCATCCGCTGGATCCGCCAGGGCGAGGCGGCCCTGCCCGTCAGGCCGCGCTGGGAATGACGGCCATGCGTCTCAGCGCGGCCGTGTGCACCCGGGACCGGCCCATCCTCCTTCAGCGCGCGCTCGATTCGCTGCTGCGCCAGACCCTGCCACCGGCCGAGATCCTGGTGGTGGACAACGCTCCCGGCAACGGGGCGGTCCGCGCGCTCGTGGCGTCCCGGTTCCCCTCGGTGCGCTACGTGGCGGAGCCGGTCCCCGGCCTCGACTTCGCCCGCAACCGCGCGTTGGTCGAGGCGCGGGACGAGGTGCTCGCGTTTCTCGACGACGACGCGGTGGCGGACGTGGACTGGGCCGGTGCCCTGCTCCACGTCTTCCAGACGGAGCCTCGTGTCGCGGTGTGCACCGGGCGGGTCGAGCCACTGGGGCTGAACACTCCGGGCGAGCGGCTGTTCGAGGCGAACGGCGGGTTCTCGCGCGGTCTCGAGCGGATCGTGCTCCCGGATCATGCCGACCGTCCCCTGCATGGCCGTCCGGCGCCGCTCATCGCCTGGGCGATCAGCGTCGGGAGCGGGTGCAGCTACGCCGTCCGCCGCGAGCCTGCGCTCGCGCTGGGTGGATTCGACGAAGCGCTCGACCTCGGAATGCCATTGCCGGGGGGCGGAGATCACGACTTTCTCTGGCGGGCCCTCCGGGCCGGGCACTCGGTGGTGTACGAGCCGCGGGCGCTCGCCTGGCACGAGCACCGGACCGAGGCCGCCGCGGCGTGCGACCAGATCGTCGGCCACCAGCGCGCTGTCGTGGCCTTCCTGGCCAAGCACCTAGTGGCGGACCGACATGGGAGGCCGACGCTGGCTGGGTACACCGGGTGGCGCCTCGCCAAGCCCGGTGTGCGCCTGCTGCGACGAGCACTCGGCCGGGATCCGCTGCCGGCCCCGGTGCTGCTGCGAATGTGGTGGAACTGCTGGATGGGACTGACCGCCTATCCCCGTGCCCGGCGGCTCGCGCGCGAGCGGCGGGAGCGGTACGCGGCATGATCGGCGCGGTCGGTCGCATGAGAGGCGTCTGGCGCTACCGGGAGCTGCTCCACAGCCTCGTGGTGCGCAACCTCAAGGTGAAGTACCAGCGCTCGCTGCTCGGCTTCGTCTGGACGCTGGTGAACCCGCTCTTCACCGTGGCGGTCCTCGGCGTGGTGTTCAGCCACGTGGTTCGGATCCCGCTCCCCCACTATTGGGCCTTCCTGCTGAGCGGCTACTTCGTCTGGAACTTCATGCTCCAGACGCTCAACACCGGCACCTACATCTTTGCCGAGCACTCGCGGCTGACCCGGAGTGTCGCGTTCCCCAGCGAGATCCTCGTCTTCGGCGCCGCCGGCTCGAGGCTGATCGAGTTCGCGGTGGAGGTGGCCCTGGTCCTCGCCGTGCTGGCGATCTTCCACCATCACGTGGTGCCCGAGAGCTATCTCGTGCTGCCGGTCCTGCTCCTGATCCAGCTGCTCCTGGTGATCGGCCTGGCCCTGCCGATCGCGACGCTCTCGGTCTTCTACTACGACGTCCACCACGCGCTTCCCATCGCGCTCACGACGCTGTTTTATCTCTCGCCGGTGTTCTATCCGGCCGAGATGGTCCCCGCCGCCGCGCGGGACCTGTACTTCCTCAACCCCATCGCGGGGCTGCTGACGCTGTACCACGACGTCCTCTATTGGGGCCGGATGCCTTCGCCCGAGCTCCTCGGCGGGATGCTGTTGGCCGCCGTCACGAGCTTCCTGGCCGGATATGCTCTCTTCCGTCGCTACGCCGCGATCTTCCCCGAGATCGTCTGAGCCGGCGGTGCCGGCGGTCGTGCTTCGAGGAGTCTCGAAGCGCTTCTACTTCTACGAGCACCGCACCAGCTCGCTGAGGGAGTGGTTCATCCGCCGCGTCCTGCGGCGCCCGATCCACGTCGGGCGCGCGGCGTTCACCCTGCACGACGTCGACCTGACGGTCGGCCGCGGGGAAGCGGTCGCCCTGCTGGGTCGCAACGGCAGCGGCAAGAGCACGGTTCTCCGCCTGATCGCGGGGATCTACCAGACTTCGAGCGGCACCGTCCGCACAGAGGGGCGCATCACGGCCGTGATCGAGCTCGGCGCCGGCTTCCATCCCGAGCTGACCGGAGCGGAGAACATCGCGCTGTACGCCGCGGTGCTTGGCCTCACCCGCAGGGAGCTGGCGGAACACTACGAAGAGATCGTCGAGTTCGCGGCCATCCCCGATCTGCCCGACACGCCGCTCAAGTACTACTCCTCGGGCATGGAGGCCCGGCTCGCCTTCTCCGTCGCGGTCTGCCTGCAGCCCGACATCCTCCTGCTGGACGAGGTGCTCGCCGTCGGTGACCAGGCGTTCCGGGAGCGCTGTCTCCAGCGCCTGCGGCAGTATCACGCCCGGGGCGGCACGCTGGTCCTCGTCTCGCACGAGTTGGAGCAGCTGCGGGAGCTGTGCACCCGGGCCGTCTGGCTGGACCAAGGTCGGATCCTGATGGATGGGCCGATCGACATGGTGCTCGAGAGGTACCGTGAGCAGGAGTAGACGCCTGGCGCCGGTGGCGCTGGCCGAGATCGACCTCCGGCGCGTCCCCGAGTCTCTCGAGCGGCTCGGCGACGCGGTCGCCGTGGAGGCGCTGGTCTGCCGAGACGGAGAGCCGGTGGGCTGGGTGCGTCTCCCGGTGACCGACGGGCAATGCTCGTCGGCGATGATCCGCGCGGTCCTCGACCGGCTCACCTTTCCGCCGCCGAGGACCGCGGCGCCGGCGCCCGGGCTCAGCGTGACCGTCGCGATCTGTACCCGGGACCGGACCGAGGACCTCGCGATCTGCCTCGACTCGCTCGACAGGGTGGACTACGAGGATTTCGAGATCGTGGTGGTGGACAACGCCCCGGCCAGCGACGCGACCCGTCTGCTGGTCGAGCGCCGAGGCGGCCGCGTGCGTTACGTCCGCGAGCCGAGACCTGGGCTCGACTGGGCCCGCAACCGCGCGATCGCGGAGGCCACCGGGGAAGTCGTCGCCTTCGCCGACGACGACGTCACGGTGGATCCGGGGTGGCTCCACGCGCTGGCAGCCGCGTTCGGCACCGATGAGGCGGTTGCCGCCGTGACCGGGCTGGTGCTCCCGGCCGAGCTCCAGACCGAGGCGCAGGTGCTCTTCGAGCGCTACCGCAGCTTCGCTCGTGGGTTTACACCCCGCCGGGTCGCGCCCGAGGGCGCCGGGCCGCTGGCGAGTCGCTACGGTGCCGCCGGCGACTACGGCACCGGCGCCAACATGGCCTTCCGCCGCTCGCTGTTCACTCGCATCGGCGCCTTCGATCCGGCCCTCGACGTCGGCACGCCGACGCGCGGTGGAGGTGACCTGGATATGTTCTTCCGGGTGCTGAAGGAGGGCCACGTGCTGGTGTACGAGCCGCGGGCCATCGTCCGCCACCGCCACCGACGCTCGATGGAGGGGCTGCGGAGTCAGATCGCGGACCACGGCGTCAGCTTCTCCGCCTACATCGTTCGCAACGCCTTGAGATACCCCGACGAACGGCTGGCGTTCGCCCGGCTGGCCGGCTGGTGGTGGGCCAAGACCGCCTTCCGCATGCTGTGGCCCAAGGCGAGCCCCTCGGGCGCGCTGTGCCGGCTCGGCCTGGCCGAGCTGCGCGGGTGCATCGTCGGACTCACCCGCTACCCCGTGTCCAAGCGGGTGGCGACCCGCCTTGCCGCGCTCCCCCTGCAGTCGGAGACCCGCACATGAGTCACGCCGGTGCGGCCGCCCCCGAGGTCTCCGTGGTGATGCCCTGCCTCAACGAAGAGGCGGCGATCGGCGCCTGCATCGAGAAAATCAGGCGGACCTTCGACCAGGCCGGCTTGGACGGGGAGATCGTCGTGTGCGACAACGGTTCCACCGACCGCTCGGTCGCCATCGCCGAGGCGATGGGCGCGCGGGTGGTGCACCAGCCCGAGCGGGGGTACGGCAACGCCTACCTGAAGGGCTTCGACAGCGCGCGCGGCCGCTACCTCGTCATGGGCGATGCCGACGACACCTACGACTTCACCCTGATTCCGGAGTTCCTGAAGGTGCTGCGGGAAGGTGGCAACGCCTTCGTGACCGGGAGCCGCTACCTCGGGGGTGGCGACGGCAACATCACGGGCCTTCACCGCTGGTTCGGCAACCCGGCGCTCACCCGCATCCTCAACGTACTCTTCGGCACGCGCTACACCGACGTGTACTGCGGCTTCCGGGCGTTCTCGCGGGAAGCGTACGAGCGGATCCGGCCGGTGAGCCCGGGCATGGAGTTCAATCTGGAGCTCGCCATCAACGCCGGACTCGCCGGACTCAAGACGGCCGAGATCCCGATCGTACTCGCGCCCCGAAAGGGAGAGTCGAAGCTTCGCACGTTTCGGGACGGCTGGCGGAGCCTGCGGATGATGCTGCTCTACTCGCCGAACCAGCTCTTCCTCGTCCCCGGCTCGGTGCTCCTGTCCCTGGGCCTCCTGCTCCACGTCGCCGTGCTCCTGGGCCTGGTGCGGTTCGGAGGGCGTCCGGCGGCCGGTGTCACCGCCGTCTTCGCCACCGTTCTCAGCGTGGTCGGGTTCGAGATCCTCAGTCTCGGGCTCCACGCGAAGACGTACTCCTGGAGCCGGCGCTTCGACCACGACAATCGCTTCCTGAGCGGGTTCTACGGCCGGTTCACGCTAGAGACCGGACTCCTGGCGGGCCTGGGGCTGGCGTTGGCGGGCCTCGCCATCCTGGCGACGATCGTCGTGGAATGGGTCAAGTCCGACCTGCTCCCGCTGCCGCACCCGGAGTGGGCCTCCTTCGGCGCCACGCTGACCATCCTCGGACTGAGCACGGTGTTCTCCTCGTTGTTCATCTCGGCCATGTCCATGAGGCGGCCCGAGGGACAGCGATGACGGAGCCGGCGGCGAGCCGCTCCTGGAGCACAATCGAGCTGCGGCTGGCCGCACTGATCGTGCTCCTAGCGGCGGCGCTCTGGGCGCCGCGGCTCCGGGGGCCGCTCGACCTCCGCTACGACGCCGGCGTCTACTACATCCTCGGCCGATCCCTGGCCGAGGGGCACGGCTATCGCCTGCTCAACGAGCCCGGCGCCATCGAGGCGATCCAGTACCCGCCGGCGCTCCCCGCCGTCGCCGCCCTGCACCAGCTGGTCCTCGGCACCAGCGATCCGGTCGTGGTGGGGCACGCGCTCCGGCTCACCATGGCGCTCCTGTTTCTCGGATATGCCTTCTCCTCGTTCGCACTGGCACGACGACACTTGTCGCCGGGATTCGCCTTCGCGGTCGCGCTGCTCGCGATCCTCAACGTCCAGGTGCTCTTCCTCTCGGATTACTTCTCGGCCGACCTGCCCTATGCCGCGGTGTCCCTGTTCTTTTTCGTGGCACCCGTGGGATTCGTGGCGGGAGCCCTCGCCGTCCTCGCGTTCGGGTTGCGCACCGCGGGGGTGGCGCTGCTCGGCGCGTGGGCGGCGCAGAGCCTGCTGCACCAGCGGTGGCGCGAGGCGGCAGTCCGCCTCTTCGTTGCCGTGGCCGCCGTCGGCGGCTGGCAGGTGTACGTCCATCACGTCAAAGCAGGCGCCGAGTTCTCCAGCCCGGCGTACCCCTATCAACGGGCCGCCTACCAGTTCTACAACGTCGGCTACGTGGAGAACATGTCCTACGTGGACCCGTTCCGCCCCGAGCTCGGCCTGGCCGGCAAGCGTGACCTCGCGCAGCGGCTCGGGACGAACCTGCAGGCAATCCCCACGGCGGTGGGCGAAGCGGCTACCCTGGAGCGCGGTTGGCTCATCGGGGAGGTGAAGCGGCTGCGTGACCGATTGCCCGCCCTGGCTCCCACGGACTGGACGATCCCCGCGACACTGGGACTGTTGAGCGCCATGGTGATCGGCGGTCTGGTGCTGCTCGCGAGGAGGGGACAATGGCTGCCAGTCATCTACGTGGTGGGCTCGATCGCACTGATCGTGGTCACGCCCTGGCCCGGACAGTTCCGACGGTACCTGGTACCTCTGGCTCCGATCCTTGCGCTCGCGATGGTCTTGGTGCCGGCCACCATCTCCGCGCACGCTGGCCGCTCCGGCGCTCGCGGTTGGCGCGCCGCGTCTTTCACTGGCCAGGCGATGATCGCGTTCGTGCTGGTGCAGGAGGTATACACCGTCTACAAAGTGTTCACCAAGCATCACCAACCCGCGGTGATGACCGACGCGAGTGGCAGGGTCCATCACTTCCGGCTTTTCTTCTATGACCTGACCTGGCGGCTGCACGACGACGGGCTGGACTGGCTGGCGCAGCAGGAGCATCAGGGGATCATCGCCACCACGACACCCCACCTCGCCTATCTCCGCACCGGAATGCGTGCGGTCATGCCACCCTACGAGATCGACTCGACCCGGGCGGCGGAGCTGTTGGCCCGAGTGCCGGTGACCTATCTGGTGGTGGACCAGCTCAGTTTTCTGGACGTGGCGCGACGGTATGCCGCACCGGTGCCCCGCGCCGCGGCCGCCGAGTGGCCGATGATCTACGCCACCAGCGACAGCGGCCCGCGGATCTATCGCCGAGAGGTAAACGTGCCGCCGTCGGTCGGCTCGAAGTAGGAAATTTCCACCGACTGGTGGTCGGAGGGGGCATCCCGCACAGACGTCAGGGCGTCGGTGCTGCCGTCGTAGATCCGCCGGTCGGTGAGACGACCGTGCTCGTCGAGCCAGCGCTCAGCGGGTGAGGCCAGGCCGATGTTGTGGACCTGGATCAGTGCGACCTGGCGGCGGCCCTGGAGGAGCGCGCCCAGATCGTCCGGCTTCCGGAGGCCAAGCGGCTCGATCCAGACGAGGAACGGCAGCTCCCGCGTGAGCGCGCGGCTCAGCGCGATGACGCCCGAGGGGACCGAGTGCACCAGGATCACGCCATCGGGCCCCATCCGGCGCTCCAACTCCGAAGCGAGTGCAGGGTAGGCAGCGCCGGCGCGCCGCTGCCGAACGATCGGCGCGAGCCCAGCGGTCCAGCCCACCAGAACCAGGGCGATGAACACCGCACGAGTCCGATCGGACAGCGGCCGAACCGCGAAGGCGACGAGGAGCATCGCGGCGGGCAGCGCGGCGAGGGCGTAGCGCGGAACGCGGGAAGCGCCGGTGTGGCGGACGATGTCGAGCGCGTAGGGCCCGAGCACCACGAGCGCCACCCACAGCCAGATCAGCCGGCGGTCGATCGAGAAGAGGCTTGTCAGCTTCGCCCCGCGGAGCAGCCAGAGGGCCAGCAGGACATAGAGCGCGGCGAGTGTCGCGTCCGCCGCCGAGGAGCCGCCCCAGTAGCTGCCGCCAGCGAGCAGGCTCCACGCCAGCTCGAAGGGCCGAGTGACGAGCTCGGGCCAGTGGAGAGGCTCGTTGAGCCATGCGCCGGTGATCCTCCAGCGCGCGAGCGAGGCGGGCACTTGCCCGTACCAGGGTGCCACGGCGATCACCGTGATCACTCCGAGACCGATCGCCGCGAGTCGTGAGAGGCGGCCTGGCCATAGGAGCAGCCCCAGGCCGCAGGCCAGGACGACGAAGGCGAAGAAGTAGTGGCTGTACAGTCCGGCAGCTGCGACGCCGATCCAGGCCGCAGTCCTGGGCAGGGTCGAGCCGCGGTTCGCGAGCCGGATCGTCAGCCAGGCCAGCGCGGTCGCGAGGCACCATACCATGGAGTACATGCGGCCCTCGATGGAATAGAACACGCTGACCGGTGACCAGGCGTAGAGCACGACCGCCGTCCAGCCGACGACGCGGTCGCCCAGGTCGCGCCCGAGCCGCCACAGGAATGGGAGCGTGAGCGCAGCCCAGAACAGGGAGAAGAACCGCAGCGACTGGTCGGAGGTACCGGTGACCCTGGTCCAGGCACTCAGCAGCAGGTAGTAGAGCGGCGGACTGGTGTCGGACAGCCGGACGGCGCGTATCACGCGGCCTGGACCGACCGCGGGATCCTCGTGCTCGGCGTAGCGACGAAAGGACGACGAGGCTGTCGCGGCCGGCGGCTGCACGAAGTCGCCCAGGGCTGGGCGAGCCTCCGCGGCGGGGTGCTCGAGGCTGTGCCCGGTCGCCATGGCGAGCGAGAAGATCTCATCGCCCCAGACGCCCGGCCGCAGCGCAAGCACGATGCGAAGGATCATGGCCGCGCACACGAGCAGGACCAACGACCACGACGAGCGGGTCAGGACCAGGCTCCAGCGTTGAGGACGACGGTGACCGGATCGGCAGCCAATTCTACATCCTCCAGCCCCCCATCGCCCTCGGCAGTCGTCCTGGGCGGCGGGCTTTCGGGCATCGCTGCGGCTTTGACCCTGGCGGGGGCCGGGCTCCGGGTGACCGTGGTCGAGCGGGGCGCGTCGCTCGGAGGGCTCGCCGGGAGTCTCGAGCAGGACGGGCACTTCTATCCCCTGGGCTACCACCACATCCTGCACCGCGACCGCCGCCTGCTGTACTTCCTCGACCGGATCGGCGCCCTGCCGCGGGTGCGCTGGCGTCGAATCAGAATGCGCTTCGAGCGAGGCGGCGAGCTCTACGAGCTGGGCACCCCAGGGGGATTTCTCCGCTTTCCCATGCGCATGTCCGACAAGCTCCGCTTCACCCGGCTCATGCTCACGGCGTTCACGCGCAAGGACTGGTCCGCCTGGCAGGACCGCAGCGCCGCCGAGCTGGTGAACGAGCTCGGGGGACCGGGAGTGAGAATGGGGCTCTTCGAAGACCTCACCCGTCTCAAGTTCGAGCTTCCCTGCAGCGAGGTGAGCGGGGCCTGGCTGGGCGCGAGACTCCACTTCCGGGAAGGCTCGGCTCCGCTGGGCTACATTCCGGGCGCAAACTGGACCAAGGTGCTCTGCGACGGGCTGGCGCGCCTGCTGGCGGACACGGGCGTGAGGGTGCTGCTCCGGACGGATGTGACGTGCCTGCGGGTGGCGGAGGGCAGGATCTCCGCGGCGGAGCTGAGCGATGGGCGGCTGCTCGACGCGGACGCATTCGTCAGCACCGTCCCGACCGAGGTGTATCGCACGCTGGTGGTGGGCGACGACACGCCGGTGCTCCCCGACATCCGGTATTCCGCCCTGATCTCGGTGGTATGCGCCACGCGCCGCCCGGTACCGCCAAGGGCCTATTGGACCAACCTGGTCTCGCCGGAGCGGACGGCCGGCGCGATCTTTCTGCTGAGCGAGCTCAACCCCACGATCGGGCGACCGGGCGATGCCTGCGTCAACTTCGTGACCCATCTGCGAAGCCGGGATCGGCCTCTGTTTCACGAGAGCGAGGAGGGCCTGATGGCTCGGTATCGGGCGGACTTCTCGGCGGTGTTCGGCGGCGACCTGGATCCGCTCTGGACCAGGGTGACCCGCGTGCCCATGTACTCGCCGGTCTTCGTCCGTCACTACCGGAACCCGCCGATCCGCAGCACCAGCTGGAGCAACGTGTGGTTCGCGGGGAACTACCGGACCTTCCCTTCCATCGGGTCCACCGGAACCGCCCTGGGTGCCGGGGTCGAAACCGGCGCGGCCCTCCTGGCGGCACTGGGACGGTCTACCCCGCTCGCGGACGCGGTGGCGCGGTACCGGCTCGAGGCGATGCCGCGTGACTGAGGCCGCCGCGCGGGCCACGCCGTCGATCGCCCTCGTGCGGGCGATGCGCCCGCACCAATGGGTGAAGAACCTGCTCGTCTTCGTGCCGATCCTGCTGGACCATCGGCTGACGCAGCCGGAAGTCGTGGCGCGAGGCGCGGTCGCGTTTGCGGCTTTCAGCCTGGCCGCATCCGGGGCCTACGTGCTGAACGACGTCCTCGATCTCGAGGCGGATCGCAGCCATCCGACCAAGCGCCATCGGCCGTTCGCCTCCGGGGCGCTCTCCCCCCGCGCGGGCTACATTCTCGCGCCCGCGCTGATCGTCACCTCGCTGGTGGTCGGCGCGGCGCTGGTCGCGCCCGGTTTCCTGGCGCTCCTGCTGCTGTACATAGGGCTGACCACCGCCTACTCCGCGTACCTGAAGCGTGTGGTGGTGCTCGACGTGCTGTTGCTGGCGGGACTGTACACCCTCCGAATACTGGCGGGCATCACCGCGAGCGGCGTCCGCTTCTCGACCTGGCTCCTGGCGTTCTCCACCTTTCTGTTCCTGAGCCTCGCGTTTCTCAAGCGACACGGCGAGCTCTCGACGCTGGCGGCCCATCCCGCGCCGTCCCTGCGACGCCGAGGCTACCTGCCCCAGGACATGGAGTGGCTGCGCACCATGGGCGCCGCGAGCGCCTACCTCGCTGTCCTGGTGCTCGCGCTCTATCTCAACAGCGACGAGGTGGTCAAGCTTTACACCAAGCCGGCCGTGCTCTTCCTGGTATGTCCACTCCTGCTCTTCTGGACCAGCCGGATGTGGCTGCTGGCGCATCGCGGGCAGATCAATGAAGACCCCATCGTCGCCGCCGCGCGCGACCCCTCCAGCTACGTCGTCGGCGTCTTAGTGCTCCTCGTGCTGTACGCGGCGCTCTGAAGTGACACCCATCACCATCCGACCCGGCCGCTCCTGGGGCCGGTACCCGACCGCGCGACACAGCCGGGTGCTCCCGGCTCGCTGGCGTGATCAACCCCCCGCACTCGGCGATGTGCCGGAGCCGCTCCTGCCGTCCGGGTGTGGCCGCAGCTATGGCGACAGCGGCCTCAACGCGGACGGCGCCCTGATCGACGCGACCGGACTGGACCGGTTCATCGAGCTCGGAGACGACGGACTTCTGCGCTGCGAGGCCGGGGTCACTCTGGCGGAGATCCTCGACCTCGTGGTGCCACGCGGCTGGTGTCTCCCAGTGGTGCCGGGCACCCGGTGGGTGACGGTTGGTGGAGCCATCGCGAACGACATCCACGGGAAGAATCACCACCACCTGGGGACCTTCGGGACCCACGTGACCCGGCTCGAGCTGGTACGCTCCTCGGGAGAGCGGATGGTATGCACAGCGGAGGCGAACCCGGAGCTCTTCGCCGCGACCATCGGCGGCCTGGGGCTGACGGGGCTCATTCTCTGGGCCGAGATCCGGCTCCAACGGGTCGCCGGTCCGGGTATCGAAGAGGAGCGGATCCGGTTCGAGGGACTCGACCAGTTCCTCGCGATCGCGGCCGAGGATGCGCAGCACGAGTACACCGTGGCCTGGGTGGACTGCCTGCGCCGGGGGCGGCGATTAGGTCGCGGAGTGTATTTCCGGGGTGCACATGGCGCACGGCCGTCGGGCTGGCGTCCTCTCGCGGTCGAGCCCCGGGTCCGGGTCCCATGTGATGCCCCGAGCGCGTTGCTCAACCGACTGACGATCTCCGCCTTCAATGCCCTGAACTACGGGCGCGCACCACGGAAGCGAAGTCTGCGCGCCGTCGAGTTCGGCTCCTTCTTTTTTCCGCTCGACGCGATCGGCGACTGGAACCGCCTCTATGGCCGCCGTGGCTTCGTCCAGTATCAATGCGTGGTGCCCGAAGCTGCCCGGGAAGCGATCCGCGAGATCCTGGAGCGGGTCAGCGGCTCTCGCGAGGTCGCCGGCCTCGGCGTGCTCAAGCGGTTCGGCGACCGGCAATCGCCCGGGCTGCTCTCGTTCCCCCGGCCCGGGCTCACACTCGCGGTCGATCTCGCCCTCCGTGGTCGAGCCACGCTGGGGCTGCTCGAGGAGCTCGACGGTGTCGTCAGGCAGGTCGGCGGCGCAGTCTACCCGGCCAAGGATGCGCGGATGAGCGGCGAGAGCTTCAGGGCCTTCTTTCCGGTCTGGGAGAGATTCGCCCGGCAGATGGACCCCCGGTTCTCATCCTCTTTCTGGCGCAGAGTCAGTGGGAGCTGACCCCCACCCCAGGGTGCTGATCGTCGGCGCCACTTCCGCCATCGCCGCGGAAGTCGCCAGGCTCTATGCCGGACGCGGCGCGAGTCTCGTCCTGACGGGCCGAAACCCGGCGCGTCTTGCGGCCGTCGGGGACGATCTCCGGGTCCGTGGCGCGACGGTCGAGACCGAGGTGCTCGACGTGCTCGATCACGACCGACATGCGCCGGTGGTAAGGCGGGCGTTCTCCGCTCGACTCGACGTGGCTCTTCTGGCCCACGGCGACCTTCCGGACCAGGAGCGGTGTCAGGTGGAGTCCCGTGAGGCGGCCCGGGTGCTGGAGCTCAACCTGGTGGCCACCGTCGAGCTCCTCACCTTGCTCGCACGCGAGTTCGAAGCTCAAGGCTCCGGCACGATCGCGGTCATCAGCTCTGTGGCGGGCGATCGGGGGAGGCGGAGCAACTACGTCTATGGTGCCGCGAAGGCCGGGGTCAGCGTCTTTCTCCAGGGCCTGCGACAGCGCCTCCGTCCCGCCGGAATCCGGGTCGTGACGTTGAAGCCCGGGTTCGTGGATACGCCGATGACGGCCCATCTCCCCCGAAATCCCCTGGCCAGCTCGCCACGGCGCGCGGCCCGCGCCATCTACCGCGCGATCGAGGCGGGTCGGGATGTCGCGTACATTCCGTGGTTCTGGCGTCCGATCATGGCCCTCATCCGGGCCATGCCGGAGGCCCTCTTCAAGAGACTCCGACTGTAAGGCTGCCCATGAGATCGTGTCTGCTCGCTCTGCTCCTCATTCTCGGCGCCGACATCCTGCCCGCCCAACAGTCGCCGGGGGCACGTGTCGCCGCCGCACTCAGTGCCGACGTGCTCCGGGGACACCTGGAGTTCCTGGCCGACGACGCGCTGGAGGGCCGCGCACCCGGCACCCGGGGCGGTGAGCTGGCGCAGAAGTATCTCGGCTCGCAGTTCCGGCGGCTCGGCCTCGAGCCGGCGGGGGACAGCGGCACCTACTACCAGCGGGTTCCCATCATCGCGCTGACGCCGAGTCCGACGCTCGCCGTCACCGCGCCGGCACCCATGCCGCTCAAGTGGAAGGACGACTACGTCCTCTGGTCCATGCGTAACGACACCAGCGTCAAAGTCCGCGGCGACGCGGTGTTCGTGGGCTACGGGATCGTGGCCCCGGAGGTCGGGTGGAACGACTACGCGGGGCTCGACGCGAAGGGCAAGATCGTCGTCGTACTGGTCAACGACCCCGGCATTCAGGACTCGTCGCTGTTCCGAGGGAAGATCCTGACCTATTACGGCCGCTGGACCTACAAGATCGAGGAGGCTCGCCGGCAGGGAGCCGCCGGTCTTCTGATTATCCACACCACCGAAAGCGCGACCTATCCCTGGACCACCGTGCTCACGGCCTGGACCGGGCCCCAGGTTCGACTCGAGAACCCGCCCGACTCGCTGATCGTGGCGGGCTGGCTCCAGGAGCAGACCGCGGCACGGCTGTTCAAGGCCGGCGGCCAGGATCTCACCGCCCTTACCGCCGCCGCTGCCCGGAAGGGCTTCAAGCCCGTCCCGCTCGGCATCACGCTGGAGGGATCGGTGCGAAGCGCGATCCGCCGCACTGAGACCGCGAACGTCCTGGGCCGGCTTCCGGGCCACGGCCCCCTCGCCAAGGAAGCGGTGCTGATCGGCGGGCACTACGATGGGTTCGGGATCAGCGCGCCGCAGAACGGGGATTCGATCTACAACGGGGCCGAGGACAACGCCTCGGGCACCGCGGCGGTGCTCACCGCCGCGGAGGCGTTCGTGCGCAGCGGGGTCCGGACGTCGCGGTCGCTCATCTTCGTGGCGTTCGCGGCGGAGGAATCGGGGCTCATCGGCTCCCAGGCGCTGGCGAACAAGCCGCCGGCCCCTCTGGGCGACCTAGCGGCGATCCTCAATCTGGACGTGATGAACCTCTACGGCCGGACCACCGACGTATCGGCACTGGGGCTCGACCAGTCCACCCTGGGCAAGGTCTTCGTCTCGGCCGCGGGCGCCGAAGGCCTGAAGGTCACCGGCAGTGAAGAGGCGCTGATCCGGGGAGCGTATTTCCGATCGGATCACTTTCCCCTGGCGCGAGTGGGGGTGCCGGGCACCTCGGTGGAGAACGGCAACGACTACGTGGGGAAACCGGCTGGATTCGGGAAGGAGCAGAAGGACAAGTACACGGCCGAGCGGTACCATCAGGCTAATGATGAGATCCTGCCGTGGTTTACGTACGATGGAGCCATTCAGCAGCTTCGCGTCACCGTTCGGACAGCAATCGCAGTAGCCGACGCTTCCAGCCAGCCGGAGTGGGTCGCCGGCTCCGAGTTTCGGGAGGCCGGGCTGGCGAGGCGTAAAACGGCCGGGTCGTAGGGTTTCGGGGAAGGCGCGCCCTACCGCCGCCTTCCCCTCCCTTCTATCTTTGCGGCCGTTTCCCGCCCCCTACCCCAGGAGCGCTCCTGGAACTGCCGCACCAGCACCGGATTCCGCTCACCTGGCTGCTCGAGAACGCCGGGGCGTCTATCCGGTACCGCACCCTGACGGAGCTGGCCCCGGCTGGGTACGCGACGCCAGAGGCGCACGAGGCCGCCCACCAGGCGGTGTGCGAGTCGAAGACTGCGGTGGCGGTGGTGAAGAAGCAGAAGGATACCGGTACCTGGGGCGGCAACCTCCTGGGCCTCGCTCCCTCCCCAGCCCAGGGGATCAAGGACGTCGGCACCATCCCTAACTATAGGCGCCTGCTACAGTTGGAGTGGCCGCGCACAGGTCGTCCCTTCAAGCTGGCGGATCGGGTGCTCTTCCGGCTCCTCTCCCGGGACGAGGATCCCGCGCTCCAATTCGAGCTCCAGAAGCTGGTGAAAAGCGACCCCGAGGCCAGCCTCTGGGCCCGGGAAAACATCCGCGAAGCCGCCTCCGCGGCGCTCGCGGAGGCCGGCTATGCCGAGGATCCGCGGCTCCGCGGATCGGGTCACAAGATCGCCAACTCGATCTCCCAGTTTCTCCGCAGTCCGGTCGCCGAGAAGCCGTTCGTGAAGTCCGGCAAGGCGCTCGCGCTGCACCCGGAGGCGCATCCACCCAGCTGGTACTCGGTGGCCATGATCGCGGCGATGCCGAACCTTCGGCGGGAGCGGGCGGGATTCACGGAGCGGTTGGGTCACTACCTGGCCCAGCCGGCACCCAAGAAGGCGTTCGTGATCCAGGTGGGGAAGCGCTCGATCAAGCCCCAGCATCTGCTGCTGGGCGACCCGATCGAGGCGGATGCCAAGGGCTACCCCAAGGACATCCCCCTGGCGCTGCACTACATCGAGCTGCTGGCGCGGATGGGCGCGCTGGAGTGGGCCCCGGTTGCGACCCGGGTGCTTGCTCGGCTGCTGAAGGACTCCGACGAGACCGGGGTATGGAGCCCCAAGAACCTGCGCTCCCAGCCGAAGCCCCTCAACAAGATCACCTACCACTACTATCCGCTACATCTCGACGCCAAGACGACGGAGGGGCGGGAGGTGGATATCACCTTCCGGCTGGCGCTGATCGCCAAGCTGTTGGGCTGGCAGCTGGACTACGCATAGCGAGCCTTTACAGGTAAGGTCGTAGTCCCCCATACTACGTTCGTGCCCGACCTCACTCGCTTCGGATTCACCCCCACTGAAGGTCTCGTCTACCAAGTCCTCCTCACCGGCGGGCCCGGCACCGGCTACGCCATCGCCCGGGCGGCCGGTCTCGCCCGAGCGAACGCATACAGTGCCCTGGAAGGACTCGTCGCCAAAGGAGCCGCCAGGGTGGACGGGGGCCGGCCGAAGCGCTACCGGCCTGAATCTCCCGCCGCCCTGATTGCCCGGATCTCCAACGACCATGGCCAGGCACTGGAACGGCTCAGCCGCGACCTCGAGGCCGTCACCGTGCCGGAGACCGAGACCCTGGTCGAGCTGATCTCCAGCAGGGCCCTGCTCCAGCTCATGACGCATGATGTGGCGCGCGCCGGCAAATCGGTCGGACTGCTCGCCCCGGCGGACGCGTATCCGCTCCTGGCCCCCGCTCTTCGGCGCCCCTACGCCGCCGGAGTCGCCCTCCACCTAGCCTCTACCAGTCCGGTGGAGCTCGGCTTTGCGACCGTGGACCAGATCTCGCCCGACGCCCGAGCCTGGCCGGGGATGCCCGTCATTCTCGTGGTGGACGATCGGAGTGCGATTCTGGGCTCGCGAAACGGCAACGAGGTCCGGGGCCACTGGAGCACCGCTCCCACGTTCGTGGCCGGCGCGCGGCTGGCGCTCGAGGGCTTCGGCGTGGCATGAGCGACGACCTGCACGCCGAGGCCTACCGTGAGCTCCAGCGCGAGTATCTGGCGGAGCTCCCCACCGCGATCGCCGACCTTCGGAAAACCATCGAGGCCCTCCGCCGCGGCGAGGACGTGGTCGCCGAGCTCCGCACCGGATTCCATCGGCTCGCCGGCTCGGGCGGCTCCTACGGTTTTCCCGTGATCAGCGAGATCGCGCGGGCGGCGGAGCAATCGGTCGCGAGCTCGCCTCCAGCCGCGGGGTCGGACCGGCTCAACGAGGCGGTTCGACGCCTCGAGGCGGCGCTCACCGTCGCGCGAGCGCAGGTAGCCACCGGCACCGAGGTAGCCCGCACCGGCCTGCGCGCGGTTCTCGTCCTCCCGGCTGGGGCGGATCGGGACCGGGTGACGGAGGCGCTCGTCGGCGCAGGATTCGCCGTGGACCTGCGCGGCCGCACCGAGGATCCGCTCACGGTGACCGGCGACCAGCGAGTGGATCTCCTGGTGATCGGCACCGCTCCGGGCGAGGGCGACCCTTCCGCCGTCGCCTCCTCGTGGACCAGCCGCCGCTCCACCCGGCCGCGCGCGGTGATCCTGATCGAGACACTCAGGGCGGTGGATCGGCTCCGGGCCGTGGCCGCGGGTGTGGATGGAGTGTTCCCCGCGGAACGGATGGTGGCCGACCTGCCGCGCTATGCGCGCACCCTGGCCCAGAGTGGTCCGCCGCCTTCCACCGTGCTCCTGCTCGACGGCGATGCGGATCGCTCCAGCCGGGTGGTCGGCGTACTGGAGCCGGCGAACATCCGGGTGGTGCGCAGTCCATCCGCCAAGGCCGCGCGAGAGCTGCTGGACCGCGAGGTCCCGGATCTCCTGGCCACCGCGCCGCGCCTGGCCGACGGCGACGGCTTCAGCGTGCTCCGTGACGTGCGTGCGGACCCGAGATTCCACCTGCTGCCGGCGCTGGTGATCGGATCTCCCGACCCGGCCATGCAGATCGAGGCCCTTCGCGCCGGCGCCGACGACTTCCTGTCCGACACCGCTCCCCCGGAGCTCCTCCTGCAGTCAGTGATCACCCGGGCGGAGCGCGGCCGCCGCCTGCGGGAGATGCTCCTCCGGGACGAGCTCACCGGCCTCCTGAATCACGGTGCGCTGATGGGGGAGTTGGAGTACGCGGTGGAGTACGGTCGACGCCACGGCGGCCCGCTCGCCTTCCTGCTGTTCGACCTCGACCGCTTCAGCGAAGTCCACGAGCGCTTCGGTCAGATCGTGGGCGACCAGGTCCTTCTCCATGTCGCCAACGTCTTCCGGAGCAGCGTCCGCGCGAGCGACGTGATCGGCCGCTACGGGGCGGAGGAGTTCGCCATGATTCTCCGCGGCGCGGGCCTGAGTGGCGCGGCGGTGGTCGCGACGAAACTGCGCCAGGTCCTCGGCGACCATGCCGCCTCCACGGCGGAGGGGGTCATCATCCCGCTGCACGTGAGCGTCGGCTGGGCCACGCACCCGTCGGACGGTACCACCCCGGGCGAGCTGGCCCACGCGGCCATGCGAGCGTTGAGAAGGGAGAAGGTGGAGGGGCGGTAAGGCGGTAGGCTCCAGTGACAAGAGACCCTCCGGCATCCCAGGACACCGGAGGGTCTCTTGTGGCGAAAGCTACCGCCTTACCGCCCTACCGCCTAATGCGTAAACCCGCTCGACAGCGGTATCACGTCCCGGGGATTCTTCTCGTCCCCGAACAGCAGCCGCCCCTCGCGGAAGCTGGCGCCACGGAGCGTGAGGGCCAGGACCTCGCCCAGCTCCTGCACCACGTAGATCTCGATCCTGTCCCGGACCTCCTTCGGGAGGTCCTCGAGATCCGGCTCGTTGTCCTTCGGCAGGATGATCCGGTTGATGCCGGCCCGTACGGCGCCGAGCACCTTTTCCTTCACACCGCCGATGGGCAGCACCCGGCCGCGCAGCGTGATCTCGCCGGTCATGGCGATGTCATGCCGCACCGGCCGGCCCGAAAGCGTGGACACCACTGCCGATGCCATGGTGACGCCGGCGGAGGGCCCGTCCGTCGGGATCGCGCCCGCGGGGACGTGGATGTGGATGTCGCGGTCGAACATCTCGTCCGCGATCTGGAGACCGGCCGCGTGCGAACGGGCGTAGGTCCACGCCGCCCGGGCCGACTCCTTCATCACGTCACCGAGCTGGCCGGTCAGCACCAGCTCCCCCTTGCCGCGCATCGTGCTCGCCTCGACGAACATGATGTCGCCACCGGTCGGCGTGTAGTACATCCCGGTGGCCACGCCGATCTCGTCCTGTCTGGCCGCCTTCTCGGGGTGCACCTTGGGCCGGCCGAGCAGGTCGTCCACCATGTCCTTGTCCACGACGACCGTCTCGACCTCTCGCGCGGCGATCTTCCGGGCCACCTTCCGGGCCAGCCGGCCGATCTCCCGCTCGAGCTGACGGACGCCCGACTCGCGGGTGTAGCTGGTGATCACCTCGGAGAGCGCCTCGTCGCTGACGGTGAGCTGCTCCGGCGAGACCCCGTTCTCCGTGAACTGCCGGGGAATGAGGTACTTCCTCGCGATCTCCCGCTTCTCCCGCTCGGTGTAGCCGGCAAAATCCACCACCTCCATCCGGTCGAGCAGCGGCCCGGGGATGTTCTGGATGAAATTCGCCGTGGCGATGAACAGCACCTCGCTCAGGTCGAACGGGACGCCGAGGTAGTGGTCGACGAACGTGTCGTTCTGGGCCGGGTCGAGCACCTCGAGAAGCGCGCTCGCGGGATCGCCCTGGAACGAGACGCCAAGCTTGTCCACCTCATCCAGCAGGAACACCGGGTTCCGGGTGCCGGCCTGCTTCATCCCGTGGATGATCCTGCCGGGCATCGCGCCCACGTAGGTGCGACGGTGACCGCGAATGTCGGCCTCGTCACGTGCGCCGCCGAGGGAGATGCGGACGTACTTCCGCCCCATCGCCCGGGCAATGGACTTGGCGACGGACGTCTTGCCGACGCCCGGGGGTCCGACGAAAAGGAGGATCGGGCCGCGGGCGCGGTCGTCGTCGTTGCCCGGGATCGGCACGTTCGGCGCCGGTACGGTGGCCGTCGCCGCGGGCGACTCGGTGACCACGCCGTCGCCGCCGTCCAACTGTCTATCCGTCCCGCCGTCCGGCTGACCGTCCGCCTGTTCATCTGTCCGCCCATCCGTCATGGCACGGAGCTGTCGGACGGCGAGGAACTCTAAAACCCGGTCCTTCACGTCACCCAGCGCGTAGTGGTCCTCATCGAGGATCCGCTGGGCCTCGACCAGGTCGAGGTGCTCCTGGCTCCGGGTATTCCAGGGCAGCTCCGCGATGTTCTCGAGGAACGTGCGGATCACCTGGGACTCCATGGACTCGCGGCCGATGCGGGTGAGCCGGTTGAGCTCCCGGTCCACTTCCTTTCGCACCTCGGCGGACAGCTCGAGCGCGGACAGCTTCTCCTTCAGCTCGCGCAGGTCATCCCGCTCGTCGTCCTCCCCCAGCTCGCGCTGGATGGTCTTGAGCTGCTCGCGGAGGAACATCTCCCGCTGCCGCTCGCCCAGCTCTTCCTGGACCTGGGACTTGATGTCTTCCTGGGCGTCCAGCACACCGATCTGACGCTGGACGTGCACCAGCACCCGGCGGAGCCGCTCCTCGACGCTCAGCGTCTCCAGCAGCTGCTGCCGCTGCGCCGGCGTGATGTCGATGTAGCCCGCCACCAGATCGGCGAACTTGCCGGGCTCGTTGACTCCGGCCAGTACCTGCTGCACGACCTCGTCCGGCAAGCCGGACTTCTGGCCCAACTCGGCCGCGCGGGCCCGAGCTTCACGATGGAGCCCAACGAACGCGGGATCCTCGGGGTTGAGCGGCAGCATCTCTTCGGCCTCACGCACGATGGCCTGGAGATAGCCGTCCTGCTCGCTGTAGTGGATGGCAATGCCCCGCCGCTCTCCATTGAGCAGCAGCTGCATGCCCGATAGCCCGCGCTGCAACTGGCCAATGCGGGCGATGGTTCCGATGGTGTAGAGCGCCTCGGAGGTCACGCTTTCCACGTTCTGCCGCTGCGACACCG
>DATLHD010000100.1:0-11513 GCA_035540075.1 Gemmatimonadales bacterium | reverse complement strand
CGCCATCCTCTTCCGTCCCATTCCGGCGCGAGCGCCCGAGCAGCTGGTCGCGTTGTTCTTTCGAAACACGAGGACGGGCGCGAACGGCCAGCTCGGGTACGAGGAGTACCTCGATTATCGCGACCGCAGCGGCGTGTTCGCCGGTCTGGCCGGGGCGACGGGGGTCCCGCTCAACGTCGTCATTTCCAGTGCGTCGGGATCCGGGGCGGGCGACATGATGTGGGGCGAGATGGTGACGGAGAACTACTTCACCGTGCTCGGCATGCGGCCCGCGGCGGGCCGATTCTTCCAGCCGAGCGATGGGCCCCAGGGGGCCAATGCGCTGGCGGTGCTGAGCTACGATTGCTGGCGCCGACGCTTTCAGGGTGATCCCCAGATCGCGGGACGGACGGTCCGGCTCAACGGGACGGAGTTCACGATCATGGGCGTAGCGCCGCGTGGGTTCCGCGGGCTTCGCCAATTCGGCTTCTGGCCGGAGATTTGGGTACCCATCGGCATGCACGCGGTGGTACAGCCCAGCTCGACCGGCGCACTTCAGGGCCGCGGCGGCGGGAGCCTCCTCGTGTTCGGCCGCGTGAAGCCGGGCTTCGATCGCGCGCGCACCGCTGCCGCGGCCGACTTGTTCGCCAGACAGCTCGCCGCCTCGTATCCCGCAACCAACGCCGACCTGGGCGGCGCCATGCTCCTGCCCGCTCGGGCGGGCTTCGACGACCCGGACTTCGTGAAGCCGCAGGTGCTGATCCTCTCCTCGGCCCTGGGGCTATTCGGCTCGCTCGTCATCCTGGCGATCATCTGCGCCAACCTCGGGAACCTCCAGCTCGCGCGTGCGGCGGCCCGGGCGCGCGAAATCGCGATCCGGCTCTCCCTGGGGTGCTCCCGAGCGCGGCTGACCCGGCAGCTCCTGGTCGAATCGTTGGTGCTGGCGCTCCCCGGGTGTGCCATCGCGCTGGGACTCCTCAGAGTCAGCGAGATCACCGAGCGGTATCTCGTACCCAAGCTCCAATTCCGGGTGGGACTCGACCCGCGCGCCGACCTGCGCGTGGTGCTGCTTACCGCATGCGTCGCGCTCGTGGCAGTGGTGGTCTTCGGGCTCGTTCCGGCATTGCGGGCCTCACGCGCCGAGGTCCTTCCGCCTCTCAAGGGCGCGGATGCAGGGTGGCGGGGCGACAGGCGCCCCACCCGACTGCGCGGATCCCTCGTCGTGGTTCAATTGGCACTCTCGGTCGTGCTGCTGGTGGGCGGGCTGCTCTTCGTTCGAAGCCTGATGGAAGCGCGGGCGATGGACGTGGGGTTCGATGCTCGCGAGTGCGCGCTCGTCTCCATCAACATCGGCTTCCAGGGATACGACGAGCGGCGGAGCCGGAGCTTCTACGACCAGGTGCTCGCACGTGTGCGGATGATTCCCGGCGTCGCCGCCGCGGGCTTCGCTCATCCCGTGCCGTTCGACACCTATGGCCGCAACACCGCCTTGTACGTCGACGGCCTCATGGCTCACGGGACGGCACCACGCGTATCAACACGACCGTCGCGTCCGACGGCTTCGTCGCCGCGCTCGGGTTGCGGCTCAGGGACGGCCGAGACTTCACGCCCGGGGATTCGGCGGCCGCACCGCTCGTCATGATCGTGAGTCGCTCGCTCGCGTCGAGGCTCTGGCCTTCGGAGGCAGATCCGCTCGGACAGCGGGCGAGACTCGACGGCCCCGAGGGAGCGGAAGTCACTGTGGTCGGAGTGGTGGACGACGCCAAGTTCATCGTGATCGGCGACGCGCCCGGCGGCCACCTCTACCTGCCCTTGCGGCAGCACTACCGGGATTGGCAGACCCTCGTGGTCCACACCAGCGGGAACGCCACCGCCATGATTCATCGGCTGCAGGAGACCATTGCCAGGCTCGACCCCGTGCTCCCGACCTTCGGCGGCACCACGATGGAGCAAGCGGTGGCCAGCGGATTCAGCTCGTCTCGTGTTGCGGCGGTGGTCGCCGGGTTCTTCGGCGTGATCGCACTACTGATCGCATCCGTGGGCCTGTACGCCGTGGTCGCCGGCAGCGTTGCCGAGCGCACTCGCGAGATCGGCGTGCGGCTGGCGCTGGGGTGCACGCCAGCCGGCATTCTCCGCCTCGTGATGGGCCAAGGCGCCCGTCTCGGTGCGATTGGCCTCGGCATCGGCCTTATCGCTGCGTTCGGCGTCGCGCGCGCGATGGCAGGACTCCTCTTCGGCCTGTCTCCGAGCGATCCCGTGACCTTCGCTCTCGTGCCGCTGACGCTGGGCGCCGTGGTGCTCCTGGCCACCTATCTGCCCGCCCGCAAGGCCGTGAAACACGATCCGGTCACCGCATTGCGGAGTGAGTGACTGGGGGTTGGTCAATCTGGCCCTGCGCAAGCCTTGCCGGTATCTTCTTACCTTCTCCCCGACCCATCGAGCCTCATGACGGACCCAGTGGCCCAATTGCGCGAGGGCCTGCGCGACCGGTACGCGTTCGAGCGCGAACTTGGCCGCGGGGGCATGGCCACCGTCTGGCTCGTCCGCGACCTCCGGCACGACCGCCCGGTCGCCCTCAAGGTGCTCCATCCCGAGCTCGCCGCCACGCTCGGCCCCGAGCGCTTCCAGCGCGAGATTCGCCTCGCCGCCCGGCTTCAGCATCCCCACGTCCTGACGGTCCTCGACTCCGGCGAGACCGGCGGCCGGCTCTGGTTCACCATGCCGTACGTCGAGGGCGAGAGTCTCCGGGAGCGGCTCCGGCGCGAGCGACAGCTCCCGGTCGAGGATGCCCTCCGCATTGTCCGCGAAGCGGCCCAGGCCCTCCAGTACGCCCACGACCAGGGCGTCATCCACCGCGACATCAAGCCCGAGAACCTGCTCCTCACCAGGGACGGGAACACGCTGGTGGCGGACTTCGGGATCGCGCGCGCCCTCGGTGGCGCCGGGGACGATCGGCTGACCGAGACAGGCCTCGCGGTCGGCACGCCGGCCTACATGAGCCCGGAACAGGCCGCGGGCGATAAAGGGCTCGACGCGCGCACCGACGTGTACAGCCTCGCGGTCGTGCTCTACGAGATGCTCGCCGGGCAGCCGCCCTACGTCGGGGCTACCACGCAGGCGCTCATGGTGAAGCGGCTCACCGAGCCGCCGCCGAGCCTCCGTGCGCTCCGGCCGAACGTGCCGGAGGGAACGGACCTGGCGATCAGGAAGGCGCTCGCTCCCGTGCCCGCCGACCGCTTTGCGTCCGCCGTCGAGCTGGCGCGTGCGATGACACCCGCCGCGACGACGGCCGTCACCGCTGCCCAGCAGTCGAGACCGACGACCGCCGAGGTGCGCGCCGCGGCACGCCACCATCGGCCGCGCTCGGCGATGATCCTCGCCCTCGGCTTCGTGCTGGGCCTGGGCGTGCTCTTCGGCTGGCTCCGCCGCCACAGTGGGGGGCCCGAGAGCGACGGCGGCGTGAAGCGGCTGGCCGTGCTCCCCTTCGACAATCTCGGTTCCGCCGAGGACGAGTACTTCGCCGACGGCGTCACCGACGAGATCCGCGCCAAACTCGCCGGCGTCGAGGGCCTTCAGGTCACCGCCAGCCGCAGCGCGGCGGAGTACAAGAAGTCCGCCAAGGACCTGGCGACGATCGCGCGCGAGCTGGGAGTGGACTACCTGCTCGTCGGCAAGGTGCGCTGGGAGAAGGGCGAGCCCGGGAAGAGCCGGGTGCGGGTGAGCCCGGAGCTGATCCAGATCGCGACCGGCTCGACCGAGTGGGAGCAGTCGTTCGACGCGAACTTCACCGACGTGTTCAAGGTGCAGGCCGACGTCGCCGGGCAGGTGGCACGGGCGCTCGACGTGGCCCTCGGCGCACCCGAGCAGCAGGCGCTGGAGGAGCGGCCCACCGCGAATGCCGCAGCCTACGATGCCTACCTCAAGGGCGAGGCGGCGTCTCAGAACCTCGGAACGGGCGACCCCCGCCAGCTGCGCCAGGCGATCGGCTACTACGAGCAGGCGGTGGCGCTCGACTCGGCATTCGCCCAGGCATGGGCGGCACTCTCGCGGGCGAGCTCACTCCTCTATTTCAACAGCACGCCGAGCCCGGAGCGCGCCCGGCGGGCGCGCGAGGGGGCTGAGCGTGCGCTGCGGCTCAGCCCGGATCATTTCCGCGGGCATCTGGCGCTGGGCGACTATTACGGCGCGATCCCTCCGCTGGACTACGAACGGGCGCTGCGGGAATACGAGGCGGGACTGCGCCTGGCACCGAACGACATCGATCTCCTCGCCGGCAGCGCTTTGATGGAGATCAGCACGGGGCGCTGGGAGCAGGCCCTGGAGCACCTCACACGGGCCCAGGCCCTGGATCCCCGGTCCCTGCTGGTGGGCCGGCGGCTCAGCTACACCTATTTGTGGCTGCGGCGCTATTCCGAGGCGATTGCCGCCTCGGACCGAGCAATGGCCCTGGATAGCACCAATGTGCAGGTCCTGGAGTTCAAGGCCATGGCGTATGCCGCTCAAGGCGACCTCGAGGGCGCTCGAAAGGTCATCCGGGAGGCCGCCGGCAGGATCTCACCCACCGTCCTCGCCGCCCACTTCGCGAACTACTACGACCTCTACTGGATGCTGCCTGGCGATCTTCAGGAGCTCCTGCTGAGGTACACGCCTGACGCCTTCGAAGACCGCGCCTCCTGGTCCATCGTCCTCGCGCAGACCTGGCACCTGCGAGGTGATCTCACCAGGGCGCGCGTCTACGCCGACTCGGCGCGAATGGCCTTCGATGACCGGCTGCGCGGGGCGCCGGACGACGCGCAGAGCACCACCCTCCGCGGGCTCGCGCTCGCGTACCTCGGTCGCAAAGCGGAGGCAATCGCCGCCGGGGAGAAGGGCGTGGCCATGCTGCCGATCTCGGCCGACGCCTTCAGCGGTCCGTACATGCAGCATCAGCTCGTGCGCATCTACATGCTCGTCGGTGAGCCGGAGAAGGCGCTCGACCGGCTCGAGCCACTGCTGAAAGTGCCGTACTATCTCTCGCCGGGATGGCTACGCATCGATCCCATCTTCGATCCGATCCGGAAGCACCCGCGTTTCACGCGGCTCACGGACACCCCGTCACCCTGATGCCGACCCTCAGTCTCCCCTGAGCGACTCGACGGGATCCACGCGTGAGGCGCGCCGTGCCGGCAACCAGGCGGCGAGCAAGCCCACGAGGACCATGCCGCCCGCCACTCCTACGAAGGTCGCAGGATCAAGCGCGCGACGCCGAACAGCAGGCTCCGGAGCATGGTGTACATCGGCGGCACCGCGCCGGGCTCCGATCTTCCGGACGAGTTCGACCTAAGCCATCGCATGACGCCTCCAACGAAGGTCTCTCCGCCGGCGCACTTACGCTGAGGGCTGAGACGCGGTTTCATCGACGCGCCTTGTCACCCTGAGCGCAGCGAAGGGGGCCATGCTCGATATGGTCCCCTTCACTCCGTTCAGGGTGACAAGGGGCGGAGGTGAGCCCACCACAGGAACCCCGCCGCCGCTAGAAACCCGAGAAACGCCGGCCAGAGCGGCACGGGCTCCCGCGTAGGCACCGTGTCTCGCCCCACCCCAGGTCCAACCCGCGCCCGCGTAGCGTCGATGCGCTGCTGCGCCTGAACCGCCATCCACTCGGCGGTGTCGTGCGCAAAGAGCGCCGTTCCTTCCGGTCCTCCCACCCGATACCAGCCCGTTCGCGGGGGCCAGAAGACCCCGCGCTTGGTGCTGCTGTCCCACGGCGTCGCGGCGAGGTAGACCGTATCCCTTGTGCCATCCGGCGCCTCCACCAGCAGCTTCGGCGCCCGCTCCCCTCGCGCGACGATCAGCGCCGGTCGGCTGGCGAAGCGCGGCCCCTTTCCTTCTATAGACACCGCCGCGCCCGCCCGCCGCCGGACGGAGCCGAGCACCCGCGACCAGAGCTCGGCATAGCCCGCCGAGTCTCCGCGCAGCTTCCGCGGGACGGCGGTCACCGCCGCCCGCGCGATCCGCCCGCTGCCTGCCGGAGCCACCACGACCGTCGGAGTGCCCGCGCTGCCGCGCGCGAGCACCTCCATCCCGAAGCCGTCGGTGAGTGCCGTGTCGTCCGTCATCACGACCAGCCCGAGCCCGCCCATCCTCACCTCTTCGTCCACCGCGCGCCCCTCGGTCGGCCCCAGCGCCGCGGCGGTCGCGCCGTGGACCACGAGGACGTCCAGCCCGTCGAGCGTCCCGCGCGTGAGCGCCGCGGTGGGAGCGGCGTTGACGGCGGTCGTGCGCGTGCGCCCGCGCGTCACCCTCGTGCGGGTTCCGACTTCCGCCCCCTGCGCGGCGAGCCAGTCGCGAAGGAAGCGCGTCTCGAAGCTGGGTGAGCTTTCGACCAGGAGCACTCGCAGCGGAGGAGCGGACCGCACGTCGATCGCGAGAGACTCGGCGGGAGCACGGGGCGACTCGAGCCGCAGTACGGGACGCCAGTGACCGCTGGTCCGAGAGCGTGCGCGGAGCGTGAACCAGGGAGCTTGCGCCGAGACGATGGCGGAATCGAGCGTCCCGCTCCCGTCCGCCAGCACGACCCTGGTCTTCCCAAGCTGCGGCCCCAGTCGCCCGCGCACGACCGCCTCCTCGCCCAGCGTGATGGAGGAGGGCCAGGCGATCGAGACCACGCCGGCCGGCGGCGGCGACAGCTCGGCCACTACACCCGGCGAAGGCTCGGGCCACTCGTCTTCCTCGACTCCCCATCCCACGATCCGAATGTGAGAGCCTTGCCGGTGCCGGGCGATCCAGCCGAGGTCCGGCGCGCTCGCGATCCCGGGCTGCGTGAGACCGATCGCGAAGTCGGCGGCCTGCATGGCGCGGCTCGCGCCGCGAGTGACGACTGTGACCGCAGTCGCGTCCCCGCTCCGCGCCCTCGTCGGTCGCAGGACCATCACCAGCAGGCAGAGCACCGACACGATCACCGCCAGCACGCGCCCCGTTCGCAGACGGCTGGGTCCGCGCCACTCCATCGCAGCCAGCGCTGCCGCCACCACGGCGGCAATCGCAGCATACGCCAGCGTTGCGCTCACCGGTGCCCTGCCAGCAGCTCGAGATACGCCCGCCCGATCGTTCCCACCGGAGGAGCGACACCCGGGGCCGGCTCCGCGCGCGGAAGCAGCGGGTACAGGCGGCGCTCGGCACTGGCCAGGCAACCGCCGCATGGCGTTGGGCTCCGGAGCGAGTCGATGGTGCTCCGGAGCGCCCGGAGTGCTTCCACGTCCTCCTCCGTTCCGCCCCGTGCCCGGTCGGCGATCTCGCGGAACGCGGCCTCGAGCGTGTTCAGGCTCTGCCCGCCATCCGGCTCGGTGCCCTCCCGCATCCGCGCGAGCTCGCCGAGTGCGGCGCGAGTGGCGGGCAGCGCCAGGCGTCGCTCCCGCGTGAGGGATTCGGTCGAGGCCCCGGCTCCCTTCAACTCTCCGCTCAGGCGGCGGGAGAGATCGAGCGCGGGCGGCGCGGTGCCGGTGCGGCGGACGTAGGTGCGTCCCGCGCGCTGGATCTCCTTGAGGCGCTCGAGCGCCGCATACTCGTGCGGCAGCGCCGCCCGAGGCTCGAAGGTGCGGAGCTTGCCTTCGGCCTCCCACATCCGGTCCACGGCCGCCGTCAGCCCGCGCTTCACCTCGGGTGACAAGAGCGTGGCGTTCTCCTCGGTGTCGTGCTCGTGCCCCAGCTCGACACCCTCCACCGTCTCCCCGCCGAGCAGCTCGCCATAGCGGAGACGGAGCAGGTGCTGGTCCTGGCCGATCGCGGCCGAGCGGGACTGGAACTCGTCCCGGCCGATGCGGCGGCGGTCGCGAAGGAGTCGCTCGGTGTCGAGGATGATCTGCCGCTGGCTGCGGAGCGCCGCCGGCCGGAGCAGCAGTGGCAGGCCCGCGAAGTCGGCCTGCTCGGCCCCGGAGGTATCGGCGAGCGCGACGATGGCCGTCTCCGACCGGCCCTCCTGCGAGCCGGGGCGCCTGCCGTCGCGGACGACGGCCGTCAGATAGGCCTCGTCGCCCGGCTCGAGGCCGAGCGCGGCGAGGTCCACCGTCCCACGGAGAGTCAGCGAGCGGGTGGAGTCGATCGTGGTCGCCTGGAGAGGGAGCCGGCGCTCGCGGAACTTGACCTGCTCGCCGGCGCCGCTGGCCACGGTGACGAGGAGAAAGCTCTCCGCGATGCCATAGTCGTCCCACGCATGCGCGCTGACGCCGATCCTCCGCGTCGCTCCGGTCCCGAGCGTCGTTCGACCGGTCGGGTGAGCGAGCGCGAGCACCGGCGGCCGGTCCGGGCGCACACCCAGGCGGTGCAGCGGACCGCTGGACCGGCCGGCGGCATTCTCGGCGATGAGCTGGTAGACCGCGGGCGTCACCGCCTCCAGCTCCACCGTCCAGCGACCGCCGATTCGGCGAAGCCACGACGTATCGGCCGGCAGGCGAATCAGCGCCACGCGCTCGGTGTTCGCGTTCGCCTGCGCCCGCCACGTCACTAGCGCGCCGGCTTCCACTTCGAGGTCCGGCGTGCCCGTTCGCGGCGGCAGACCCGTGTAGGTCGGCGGGCGCACGGTGACCTCGATCCCGCCGAGGACCGGCAGGCCACCCGCGATCTTGCGGCCGGCGGCGGGATGCTCGGGTCGAGCGGCTCGCGCGGGAACGAGCAGCGAGAGCAGTGCGATCGCGGCGATCGCGACGGCGACCGCCGCTCCCCGACAGAGCGGCGTTATCGGTATGGGCACCTGGGCCAGCCGCTCGAGTCGCTCGGCGATCCGGGCCTGCTGCAGCCGCTCGAGCGGCGCGAGATGCTCCGAGTCGGCGAGGATCAGTTCGGCGCTCTCCTCGAGCGAAGGCGCCGAGCGATCCAGGTGACGCGCCACCTGCACCGGGCCCGCGCCGCTCCCGCGCGCCAACCAGAAGCACGCACCGAATGCGACGGCCAGGGACATCGCGAGGGCGGCGGGCGCGGACACGCGGCCGGCGAAGGCCCAGCCGAGCGCGACCGAGGCGGCGATCGCGAGGCCCGCGCCCCCGGCACGCATGAGCGTCCACCGGCGCACGAGCGCGTGGATCCGCGCGCGCCCGGCGTCGAGGCTCACGCGGAACGCTCCCTCGAGACGAGCGCCCGCTCGGCAACCCAGAGGACCGTGGCGAGCAGGAGCAGCGCCAGTGCCGTGCGCCGTCCAGCCTCGGGATCATGCCCTGCCGTCGCGACGGTCCCGCGGCTCGAGCGCGGGGTGCGCTGGCGCGCGGAGATCGGCAGTGCCGGGGCGACCGCCCTGATCGCGCCGGGCGCCCACAGCGTGTCCACCCACTCGGCGAAGTCCGGCGTGAGCACCGCCGGCAGTGTCGATGGATGGAATCGTCCGCGGAGCCGGTAGTGCAGCCCCCTTGCGAGGAGCAGCGGCTCGCCGGCCGGCCCTCGCCAGACGACCCGGTCGCCGTCCGAGGTCGCGCTGGTATCGCCGTCGGTGAGGATGCTCGTGCCCTGTTCCAGCCACCGCTGAAGCGCGTCAGGCGCCCCCGACCCTCCGAGCCAGGCGACCCATGGCGTCGCGGCCTCGGGCAAGGAGTCCGTCGCCGGCAACACGCTCACGGCCTCCGTCACACCGCGCGTCATCGCCGCCGCCCGAAATGCGAGCGACAAGTACCGCGCGTCGTCCTCGTAACCGGGCGCGAAGTAGATCGTCACCGGTCCGCCGGTTCGCCGGTCCGCCGGCCGCACCGAGTCGGCTGGCACCGCGACATACTCGACCGCGTGACTCAGCTCCGGCCGCACGCCACGCAGGTACGCGACGGTTCCGGGTGCGACCACGACCAGTCGAACGCCTGCCGGCGCCGCGGCATCCGCCTCGCGCAGCAGCGACCAGACGTCGGTGGGTTGTGTCGTGGAATCCGGTGGGACGCGATCGATGGATGGAAGGCCCCTTGCCAGCAGCCGAACCGTGCCGAGCTGCCGCAGCGAGTCCAGCGACACCTGTGAGGCCACTTCCGGTGCGACGAGCACCCACGCCTCACCACCGGATGCGCGCAGGTACGGCCGAGCGAGTGCCAGGCTCACCGCGACGAGCACCGCGCAGCGGAGCAGCAACAGCGGAATCCGCCTGACCCTTCGCGCCGGTGCCCAGGCAGCCGGGACCCCGGAGAGCCAGCGCACGCTCCCCACGCGCACCACGCGGCCCACCCGCTTCCCCCGCAGGTGGATCGCGATCGGCACTGCTATCGCCGCGAGCCCGAGCAGCCACAGCGGCGCGGCGAATGTCGGCATGGGCTAGCCGCGTCGGGCGCGGAGTCGGAGGTACCGGCGCAGCACCTCGTCCACCGGCTGGTCGAGGGCGAGGCGGGTGAAGGAGACGCCGTGCGCGGTGAAGTCCCGCTCGAGGGAGCGCCACGCCGCGTCGCGCTGGGCGAGATACCGTGGCCGCACCTCCTCCGCGTCCACCCGCACCGTGCGCCCGGTCTCCAGCTCCTCGAAGGTGACCGCGCCCGCGTACGCGAAGTCGCGCTCACGCGCGCCCACGAGATGGACCACCGTCACGTCGTGCTCCAGGTCGGACAGACGCACGGCGGCGCCGTGCAGCTCGTCGGCGCGCTCGTGCAGGTCGCTGATGAACACGGTGATGCCGCGCCGGCCTTCGAACAGTTGCGACTCGAGCACTGCCCGCTCCGGCAGCGCACCCGCGGGGCGGAGCCGCTCCAGCGCGGCGAGCACCCTGGCCGCCTGCCGGCGATCGCGACTCGCGGGTACCGCCGGCACATCGGGTCGGTCGCTCAGCGGGTAGAGTCCCACCGCGTCCCCCTGCCGCCCCGCGAGCAGGGCGATCGCTCCCGCGACCACCCGTGCCGCCGCCAGGAGCGACACGCCATCCTCCTCGTACCCCATGGACTCGCTGGCATCCACCGCCAGCCGCACCGCCACGCTGGTGTCGCGCTCCGCCTCCCGGACGAAGTAGCGTCCCGAACGGGCGAACAGCTTCCAGTCCACCCGCCGGGGGTCATCGCCCGGCTGGTAGCTGCGGAACTGGCTGAACTCCACCCCTTCGCCGGCCGTGCGGCTGGGATGCACGCCGAAGCCGATCCCGTCGAGCACGCGGCGCGAGACCAGCTCGAGATCGCGCAGCGCCGCGAGCAGCCGCACCGCGTCAGTCAAGCGGGCTCCGCGGTCCCGGCACCTCCGCCAACAGCCGCGCGACGATCGAGTCGGCCGTCATGCCCTCGGCTTCGGCGCGGAAGTTTACCAGCACCCGGTGACGGAGGACCGGTGCCGCGAGCGCGCGCACGTCGTCCGGCGTGATCGCGAATCGCCCCTCGAGCAGCGCCCGTGCCTTGGCGCCGAGGACGAGCGCCTGGCCGGCGCGGGGCCCCGCGCCCCAGCGCACCCACTCGCGGACGAGGGGCCCCGCCCCGTCGTCCGGCCGCGTGGCCCGGACCAGTCGGGCGATGTAGGCCAGCATCTCCTCGCTGGCGCGCACCTCGCGGGTGAGCTGCTGGAGCCAGGTCAGCTCGTCCGCGCCGAGCACCGCGGCGGCGCTCGCCGACGCCGCTCCG
>DATLHD010000099.1:0-3050 GCA_035540075.1 Gemmatimonadales bacterium | reverse complement strand
CCGCCCCGGAGGAACTTCATCACGAAGTAGATGACCCGCCCCGAGCGGCCGACCCGGTAGATCGAGATGATGTTGGGGTGCTCCAGCTGGGCGGCGGTGCGGGCCTCGCGCTGGAAGCGCTCGACGAACTCGGCGTCGAACGCCAGCGAGAAGGGCAACACCTTGATCGCCACCTCGCGCTCGAGATGGCGATCCTTGGCCCGATACACCAGCGCCATCCCGCCCCGGCCCAACTCCTCGATGATCTCGTACTCGGCCGTCAGCGCCTCGCGGACGAGGTCGGTCTCCTGAAGGGCGCCGGTGGCGATCGCGTGGACCGGCGTGGTGGCCATCAGGTCGAGACCGCAGGAGGGACAGAACTTGGATTTGCCGGTGATCTCGCTTCCACAACGGGAGCAGAACATGGGCGGAAACTACCGAGAAGAGAAGCGATGTGCGAGGGGGGCGGTCGGGCGGCTGGGGTGGTCAGGCGGTCGGGCAGTCGAGAGGTATATCCAAGCGGAGAACGCGTTTGCCCGTTCCGACCGCCTGACCGCCTGACCGCCCGACCGTCTTGGCACCAACCGTGCAGCATTTCGCACCAAATCCCCCGCCTCATCCGGAGAGATACCGTGGTCCCGTACCACACGATCGCGTTCAGCCAGCAGAAGCTCCGCGCCGCCCTCCGCCGCAGCCTCGGCCAGGAGCCCGCGTTCAACTATGGGTTCGTGATCCACTCCCGACGCCACAACGAGAAGCCCAGCCTCGGCGTGATCACCCTGCACGGCGAGAGCCTGGCGCTCAGCGAGCAACTGCTCAAGGGACTGGACGGCCTTCCGATCTGGCTCTTCGGCCACGCACGGATCACCTTCGCGGCCGGGGACACGGTGGAGGGGGGGGAGCCGAGCAAGGCCAACGCCGACCTCCGGCCGCTGACCACCCTGGTCATGCACATCTCCACCTTCGACACCAGCTCCGGGCTCACCCAGCACCTGGTGCAGGTGGAGGCGCTGGTGAAGGCCGAGAGCCTGGTGCAGCCGCTCATCGTGCTGACGCACGAGCGGCCGGGGACGTGGCCGTTGTAGCCCACGCTGTCATACCGTGCGAAGCGAGGGATCTTCTCAGGTGAGAAGATCCCTCGTCGCTTACGCTCCTCGGGATGACAGCCTATCCCTCCTTCTTCTCCACCTCCCCTTCAACCACCTGAAACTGCTGCGCCCGCCGGTCGGTCCGGCCCTGGGCGTCCTCCACCTGCACCTCCAGCGTGTAGTTCCCCGGCTTGAGCTTGTCGAGGTTGAGGCTCCGGCTGGTGCTGGTGACGGGGAATGACGCCCGCTCGTCGAACTTGAGGCTGATCTGGGCGCCGCCGCCGCCGAAGACCTTGCGGAAGATGCCGCCGCTGCCGCCCTGCTTCCGGACGGCGATCTTCACGCTGTACTGGGTGCCGGCACTCAGCCCCTCCACCTCGTAGTACAGCTCCATGTCCTCCTTCCGCTTGTAGGTGCGGAGCGGATTGAAGACGACGGTGTCCTGCGGCGTGCGGCGCCAGAAGAGGTTGGTGCTGCGGCTGCCGAGGACCAGGTCGCTGAGGGCCAGCGAGGCGGAGGTGGGCTGGCCCACCCGGACCGTATCGCGCGGGAGGAGGATGCCGGACTCCTCGCCCTGCTGGATCGCCAACCGGTATTCAAACTTGCCCGGATGGACCGGCACCGCGAGCCGACCCACGAGGTGCTCGCCGTCGGGCACGGGCGCGGGCGCGACGAATTGCCGGGTGGTATCGATCGAGGCCGCGACCCGGCCGAGTCGGTCGGTGGCGACGAAGCGGACCCGCACGGTATACAGATAGCCGCGAGTGACGAGCACGGGTTCGAGAGTCGAGCCGGAGACCGCGTAGGCGATCTGGAGCTGCGGTCCGGTCGAGTCGCGGCCCACGGCGAGCACCTCGGTGTTCACCTTCAGCTCGTCGGGGAAACGCAGCTCGTAGCTGTCGGTGGTGGTGCCCTCCGCGATGCTCTCCTGCCCCACCTGCCGCTCCTCGTCCTGGTAGCGGGCGTTGCTGATCCGTCCCGCCGACTGAAGCCGACCGTAGATCGGCGCGAGCTGCTCGCGCGAAAGCAGGAGCTGCTGCGCCATGGGGTCCACGTCCGCGTCGGAGAGGCCCTCGCCCTTGAGCGCGAGCGCGGTGCTGAAGCCGAGCACGTCAAAGAGGCTCTCCACCAGCTTGTAGTCCTGCACGTCCTCCCGGGCCATGAAGTGGAAGATCATGTCGCCGTCGGGGCGGCTGTAGCGCCACGACTCGTTGGGCTCCAGCCCCGGTGCGGCATAGCTCGCGCGGCTGCTCGGCTCGCCGTGACGGATGTAGATCACGCCGCGGTCGTCGAAGTCGCGGCTCCCGGAGCGGTAGCGCTCGACGATGTCGTAGTGGCGGTTCAGGGAGGTGAGCTGGAAGTTCTTGCGGGCGTAGAAGAGGCGGCGGTAGTGCTCGCGCAGCCGCTCGCCGTCGGCCCGGAGCTCGATCTTGTCTCGCTCGCTCCAGAACTGCTTGAGGTAATCCGCGCGGTGCGGGCCCGAGGTGCGGTCGAACTCGGCCATCACGCTGTCCGAGGCGATGGTCGCCAGATCGTAGCGATAGCCGGCGACCGTCTCGGAGTCGTCGGAAGCGGCGCCCTCGAGGTAGGGCGGGAGCCCGTCGAAGCGGCCCAGCAGGAACATGGTCCGCGCCACCTCCAGCTGGGCGAGGCTCCGGTTGTCGCCCTTCTCCAGGTAGCCCTGAAGGGCGACGAGCGCGGAGTCGCCGTCGCCCACCTCCCGCTCCACCCTGCCTCGTGCCAGCATGACCTCCGGGTGCGTCGCCGCCTCGGTGGATGCCGCGCGCCGCAGCGCGTCCAGCGCAACACCGAGCTTGATGTTCACCCGCTGCTTGAGCGCGGTGTTGGCGAGGTCCACCAGACCCTTGTCGAAGCTGGGATCCACCTCCGCCGACTTGGCGAACGCCATCGCCGAGCGGGTGAGGGCGTCCTTCCCCAGCATGGTCTTGATGCCGGTGACGAAGGAGATCTGGGAGTCGCCGA
>DATLHD010000098.1:0-17624 GCA_035540075.1 Gemmatimonadales bacterium | reverse complement strand
GTCCAGCGTCCGCCGAGTGACGGCGGCGTAGATCCCCAGCAGCGGCTCGATCGGCGCAACGGTCCAGTCGGAGCCGAAGGCGAGCACGGCGCCGCGGTCGAGCAGCGAGCGGAAGGCATACGTGGTCTTGATCCGCTCGGGTCCGATCCGCTTCTCGGCCCAGCGGCCGTCGTCGATGGCGTGGTAGGGCTGCATGGAGGCGATCACACCGAGCTGGGCGAAGCGGGGGAGGTCGTCGCGGCGGAGGTGCTGCGCGTGCTCGACGCGGAACCTGCGGTCTCGCTTCCCGTGCGCGCGGGCGACACTGTCATAGATCGAGAGCAGAAGCCCGTTGGCGCGCTCGCCGATCGCGTGGACCACGACCTGCAGACCGGCGGAGTCCGCCGCGCCGATCCAGGCGCGCAAGGAGTCCTCGGGCGTGGTGAGCACGCCGGAGGTGGACGGGTCGTCCTCATACGGCTGATAGAAGAGCGCCGTGGTGGAGCCGAGCGAGCCGTCCATGTAGCCCTTCACCCCGCCGATCCACACCCAGTCGTCGCCGCGGCCGAGCTTCGCGACGGTGTCGGCGACCGCATGCCATTGATCCAGCGGGAAATAGAGCGCCGCACGCGCGGTGAGCGTGCCCGCCTTCTTCGCCCGCAGGTAAGCGCCGAGCTCGGCGAGCGGCACACTCACGTGAGCGAAGGCCGTCACCCCGCGGGCGGCGGCATGCTCCAGTGCACGCTTCAGCGCAGCGTCGCGCTGAGGCTCGGTCCTGACGATCAGGGCCTCGACCGGATTCATCGCCTCGTCCTTGAGGACGCCCGTCAGCTCACCCGAGGGAGCGCGGACAATGACCCCGCCTGGGATGTCGCGGGTGCTGCGATCCATCCTGGCCAGCCGCAGCGCGGCCGAGTTGGCCAGCGCCATGTGCCCGTCGAGGCGGTAGAGCAGGACCGGGTTGTTCGGAGTGACAGAGTCGATCCAGCTCCGTTGCGGGAGCGGGGTGCCGGGCCAGCGCTCGTGGTCCCAGTCGCCGCCGACAATCCACTCGCCCGGCGCTCGCTCGGAGGCGAAGGCCGAGACCCGTTGGATGAATTCGGACTTGCCGTTCGCGGAGCGCAGGTCGACGCTGGCGAGCTGGTATCCGCCATCGAGGAAGTGCAGGTGGCCATCCATGAAGCCCGGCGTCACCAGTCCGTCGCCGTTCGCGAGCACGCGAGTGCTCGGGCCCACCAGCTCGGCGATCTCGGCGCTGTCGCCCACGGCGGCGACGGTGTCGCCCGAGACGGCGACCGCGCCGGCCCAGGGCCGGGCGGAGTCGCCGGTCCAGACTCGGCCGTACGCCACGAGGTCGGCGGGGCCGGAGGACGCGGGACCGGAGCGGCAGGAGGCCAGGCCGGCGAGCGCGAGCGGCGCGAGCCGGCGGAGCGCGGCGGCAAGAGGCATGGGGACTCTCAGCGGAGTCGGGTGATACGGCGCAGGGCTTCGAGCTTCTCCAGCGCCGTCCCGCCCGGCGAGGGAGCGGCCGGCGTGACCGAGAAGAGGTCGCGGATGTCCAGCAGGATCTCCAGCATGAGCTGGTCGCGCATGTAGGCGCTCTCGAGATCGATCATGCGGCCCTGGTCGCCGAAATTCTTCGCGCGGTCGTAGGCCTCGCGATAGACGGTCTCCAGGTTCGCGAGGATGCGCTCGCGGGGGCGGATGTCGGCCATGGGCTCCGGATCGTGAGTCGGGAAACGTTACCGCTTACCTTACGGGGCATGACACTCAAGGGCAAGACGATCCTGTTCTTCGCCGGGCCGCTGTACGAGGACCTGGAGCTGTGGTACCCCAAGATCCGGCTGGAGGAGGAGGGGGCCCGGACGGTCGTCGCCGGCACCGGGGAGAAGACCTACCAGGGGAAGCGGGGCTACCCCCTGACCGTGGACACCAGCGTGGACCAGCTCGAGGCGAAGGACTTCGACGGCCTGGTCGTTCCGGGCGGCTACGCGCCGGACATCATGCGACGGTCCCCGAAGCTGCTCCAGCTCACCCGGGAGATCCACGACGCGGGCAAGCCCGTGGCGTTCATCTGCCATGCGGGCTGGGTGCCGATCTCGGCCGGCATCGTCAAGGGGCGGCGCGGCACCAGCGTCGGCGCGATCAAGGACGATCTGGTGAACGCGGGGATGCTCTGGGAGGACAGCCCGGTCGTGGTGGACGGCAACCTCATCTCCTCGCGCACGCCGGCCGATCTGCCGGACTTCATGCGGGCGCTGATCCGCTGCCTTCAGGAGAAGCGATGAGCATCACCGAGGCCCAGCGCCGGGTGGACGCCTGGATCAGCGGGTTCGAGGAGGGGTACTTCGACCCGCTGACCAACATGGCCCGCCTGACCGAAGAGGTCGGGGAGCTGGCGCGGGAGATCAACCACCGGTTCGGGCAGAAGACCAAGAAGAAAGAGGAGCCGGAGGGTGATCTCGCCATGGAGATGGCGGACATCCTCTTCGTGCTCATCTGCATGGCGAACCGCGAGGGGCTCGATCTCCAGGTCGCGTTCGATCGGATGATGGAGAAGGTGGAGACGCGGGATCAAGGGCGGTGGACGGCCAAGAAGTAAGGTTCAGGAGACACCTGTCACCCTGAGCGCAGCGAAGGGGGCCATGCTCGATATGGTCCCCTTCACTTCGTTCAGGGTGACAAGGAAGAGGAGGTCACGGGCCGCGCAGCACCACCCCGTTGTCCGCGACCGCGAAGACGTCACCGCTAGAGCTCCCCCAGATGTCGAACATCCCACCCGCACGGAGCTCCAGCTCGATCCAGTTGGTCCCATCGTAGCGCCAGACGCTGCCCAGCCCTGCGGCGGCAATCGTATAGACCGCGGACGGGGACACCGCCGACACCGCGCCGAGGGGCGCGCTGGTGGGACTCTGCACCACGGACCAGCCGGTGCCGTCGAAGTGCCGTACGGCGCCATGCCCGGCGGCCTCCTCGACGCCGTTCCCGGTCGGCACCAGCGCGTGACCCGTCACCCACACGTCCGAGGGCCCGCTGCCCCCCACGCGGACGAAGCCGACGTGCGGCTCGTCGAGCACCACGGTCCAGATATCTCCATCGAAGTGGAGGATCACACCGCGGCCGGCGGCGCTGCCGACCGCGTAGACGTCCAGGTCCGAGCTTCCCCAGGCGTCCGACAGGGTGAGACCGGCGACGGAAGGCAGGCCCACCGGCAGCCACTCAATGCCATTGAAGCGGGCGGCGGAAGGGTGTCTGACCGAGCCGGCGTCGATGGTGTCCCCGACGGCGTAGACGTCGCTGGATGACGAGCCCCAGAGCGCGGAGAAGCTGCCGCCACCGCTGCCGAGCTGGACGCCAGTGGCGGGCAGCGAAGCCCAGGTCGCGCCGTTGTAGCGGAGGAACGGACTGGAGAACGACCCGTCCACGAGGGCGAACGCGGCGCCGCTCGAGGCGGCCCAGATGTCGAGCGAGCGGCCGACATCGCTGAGCTGGGTGGTCAACATGTCGCCGTCGAAGCGCAGGATGCTCAGCGCGCCCTGGCAGGTCGAGCAGGGCGGCTGCGCATCGCCACTCATGAAGACGTTGTTCGCCGAGGTGCCCGAGACGTGGGTGAGGGCGTGCGGTCCGGTCCCCACGATGGGCCACGGGGCCGGAAGAGAGGTATGACAGACGACGGTGAAATCGACCGCCGCCGGTACCCCGCTCTCCAGGGTGATGCGTACCGGATGCTCGCCTTGAACGGCGCAATTGGGGGCAACGTTCGCCAGGCCGACCGCCTGCTCGCCGGTCGGCAGTCCGCTGATGGTGACCGAGCCGTTCGCGGGAACCAAGGGACCGAGCACGTGAAAGAGGGCGACGCTGTAGCCGTCCCGGTCCACGCTGCTCCCGCCGGTCCTGACGCTGACCTCCAGCTCCCCATCCGCCGGAGGCACTGCATCACCGCACGCGATGGAGAAGGCGGCCGTCGCCGTCCCCGACGCCGCGATCGTGACCGTCAGCGGTCTCTCCCCCTGGACCTGGCAGTTGGCCGCCACCCCGCTCAGATCCACCTGGTGCTCGCCGGGAGTTACGTCGTCGACGAGGACGGAGGCCGATGCCCCGACGCTCTCGACTCCGCGGCCGTCGAGCATGACGATGTATCCGTCAGGGTCAAGGTCGATGCCGGACGTGAGGCTGGTGACTTGGAGGGAGCCGGTCGGCCCGGAGGCGTCGTCGCCATTACAGGCGAGGACTGCAAGCGGGAGCAGAAGGGCGCAGAGTCGGTATCCCGGGCGGCCGGTGGGCATCGCTGATCTCGCGGTCGGGGCTGGAAGCCTTCTCGGAGACTCAACTCCCGTGCCTGTCGGGTACCCCGTCGCCTCGCGCGGAACATGTTGCGGGGAAAGCGGTTGCTCAGGCGCTCGGGGTGGATCGTCGCGGGGCCGCGACGACAGCCGTGTGCGGGCTCCTCACTCCCAGTCGCGCGGCTGCGCTTCCAATTCTTGCAGCAGCGCCAGGTAGGACTCGTACCGGTCGGGCGCGATGCCCCCGCCCTCCAGCGCCTCGCGCACCAGGCAGCCCGGCTCCGACCGATGCCGGCAGTCGCCGTAGCGGCAGTCGCCGAGGAAGGGACGGAAGTCGGGGAAGCAGTCGGCCAGGGACCGCGGGTCCACCCCCCACATCCCCACCTCGCTGAACCCCGGCGTATCCACCAGGTATCCGCCGCCTTCCAGCGGAAGCATCACCGATGAGACCGTGATGTTCCGCCCCCGGCGGATCCGGCGGCTGACCTCGCCGGTGCGGAGCTGGAGCCCGGGTTGGATGGCGTTGAGCAGGCTGGACTTGCCGGCGCCGGACGGGCCGGTGACCACCGATGCCTTGCCGGTCATCGCGAGCCTTAGCGACTCGACCCCCTCGCCGGTCTTCACACTGGTGAGATACACCAGGTATCCCGCCCTTCGGCACCGCTCGGCGATCACGGTTCCGGGGTCGAGGTCCACCTTGTTGAGCACGACCGCCGCCGCGATGCCGTCGGCGTCCGCCAGCACCAGGAGTCGGTCGATGAGCTGTGGGATGGGATCGGGAGAGCGGGTCGCGACGACGACGAAGACCTGATCGACATTGGCCGCGATCGGACGGACGCCGCGGCCTTCAGGCACCCGGCGCTCCAGCACCGTCCGGCGGGGCTCGATGCCGACGATCGCATGCAGCGCGCCGCCGGGCTCCGCCTCGATCCGCACCACATCGCCCACCACCACCTTCGGCGTGTCGAGCTTCGCCTTGCCCCGGAGGACGGCTCGCACCTCGATGTCGTCCATGCCGACGCGATACGCCGATCCGTCCCGCTCCAGGACCGTGCCCAGGAGCGCCGTCACCACGCTGCCGGGGCGCGCCCGATCGCCTCGTCCAGCGCGGCCTTCACGTCGTAGAGCGACAGCGCGCCGACCCGCTCGGTCGCTTCTTCGGGCGTGTGCCCCCAGGCCAGCGGTTCCGTCTCCACGTGCCCTTCCGGCCGCTCACCACCGGGCGACCAGCGCAGGAACAGCAGCGATGCGCCGAACAGTCCGCGCATGTCGGGCTCGTCCTCGACGTAGATCGCGACCGAGTACGCCCGCCCGTCGCTCCCGCCGAACGCGGCCGCGCGGTCGTGCTTCTGCATGTATCCGCCCAGGGTGAACTCGCTCACCGGCCCGGTACCGTCTCCTTCAGCATGTTGCCGAGAACGAACGCGATGTTGGCGGGGCGCTCCGCCAGCCGCCGCATGAGGTAAGGATACCACTGGGTCCCGAAGGGGATGTAGACCCTCACATTGTGTCCGGCACGACGGAGCCGGGTCTGGAGGTCGCGGCGGACGCCGTAGAGCATCTGGAACTCGTAGCGCTCGGTCCCGATCCGCTCGCGCCCGGCGAACTCGCGGGCCTGGCCGATGATGGCCTCGTGGTGGGTGGCGAGCCCCGGGTAGTTCCCCGCGGCCAGGAGACGCTGCATCAGCTTCACATAGTTGCGATCCACGTCGGCCTTGTCCGGAAACGCGACCGAGGGTGGCTCCAGGTAGGCGCCCTTGCACAGTCGCACCCGCGCACGCAGCGCGATCATGTCTTCGATGTCCCGCTCCGACCGCCGGAGCATGGACTGGATCACGACACCGCAGTGGGCCCCGTACCGCTCGAAGAGGCGATTGCGGAAGAAGTCGAGGGTGCGCTGGGTGTAGTCCGAGCCCTCCATGTCGAGCCGGACGAATCCGCCGAGCGCCTTCGCCTTGTCGAGGATGCGGAGCATGTTGTCGGCGCAGAGCTCCTCGCCGATGTCGAGGCCCATCTGCGTCAGCTTCACCGAGACGTTGACCTCGACCCTGGCCATCGCCATCCGATCGAGCATCTGGAGATACTGGTCGCGCGCGGCGACCGCCTCCGACTCCAGCGTCACGCTCTCGCCCAGCAGGTCGAGGCTCGAGGTGATCCCCTTGGCGGCGAGGTCCACCGCCCCCTGCACACCGCTCTCGATCGTCTCGCCCGCCACGAAGCGGGAGGCGAACTTCCGCGCCATCCCGTTCCGGCGCACGAAATTGAAGATGCCCTGTCGCTCGGAGAGCCAGAGCAGGCCCTGACGCATGATCACGGTGGTGCCTCGTGGTGGAAAAATCGCTCCCGAAGGTAGCCCGTCCGGCGGGAGGAGAGTAGGCCGGGACCCGCCCTGAAAGTTTATGCACGACAACGATTAAGAGCGACGGGCGCCACGCGGGACCGGTGACAATGCTCACGTTGCCGCGTGGCACTCCGCTGTATCGTCGCTCATGACCACCCGACCACAGCGAAGACGCCGGGACACCGCCGCGCCACGGCGGCGGCGGGGCGCCGCCGATCCGGTCGAGTCGGCGCAGGAAGCCGGGCTCCGCTACGTGAGCGACACCATGCCTGGCATCCTGCGCAAGCGCGCGGGGACCGGCTTCACCTACGTCGGGTCCGACGGCCGCAGGATCACCGACAGGAAGGAGATCGCCCGGATCAGGTCGCTCGCCATCCCGCCGGCGTATACCGACGTCTGGATCTGTCCCCACCCCAACGGGCACATCCAGGCGACCGGTCGCGATGCGCGAGCGCGCAAACAGTATCGGTACCACCCGAAGTGGAGAGAGGTCCGGGACGTCAGCAAGTTCGAGCGGATGATCGAGTTCAGCCGGGCGTTACCGGCGATCCGGGAGCGGGTGTCGAAGGACATGGGGACACCGGGTCTGACCCGGGAGAAGGTGCTCGCGACGGTGGTGAACCTGCTCGAGTGCACCGGGATCAGGGTGGGCAACGACGAGTACGCCCGGGCGAACCGCTCGTTCGGGCTCACCACCCTGCGGGACCACCATGTCGAGATCTCGGGCTCCAAGCTTCGATTCCAGTTCCGGGGGAAAAGCGGCAAGATTCACGATGTGGTCCTCACCGACCGGCGGCTGGCGCGGATCGTCGCCCGCTGCCAGGCGGTGCCGGGGGAGACGCTCTTCCAGTACGAGGACGAGAACGGCGTCCGGCAGACCGTGGACTCGGCGGACGTGAACGGGTACCTGCGGGAGATCAGCGGCCAGGACCTCTCGGCGAAGGACTTCCGCACCTGGGCAGGAACCCTGCTGGCGGTGGCCGCGCTCCGGGAGCTGGGGCCGGCGGCAACGCAACGCGAGGGCAAGTCGCTCGTCCTCCGGGCCATCGACAGGGTGGCCGAGCAGCTGAACAACACTCGGGCGGTGTGCCGCAAGTACTACGTGCACCCGGCGGTGTTCGAGACCTATCTGGCGGGGACGATGTTGCAGGCGCTGGAGAACGGGAACGCGAAGGCCGCCGCGGAGGCGGCGGCCGGATTGCGGGAGGAGGAGCAGGCGGTCGTGCGGCTCCTCACCAGACAGGTAAAGGCGGCGGCTCAGTAGCCGTTGTCGCCGCCTCCGCCGCCGTTCCCGCCTCCTCCATTGCCGGTGCCCGGTGCGACGACCGTGACCGATCCACGCATTCCGCTTGTGGCGCTGCCGTGGATAGTGCAATGGTACGGGAAGGTGCCGGCCGTCGGGAAGGTCCGCTCGTAGGTGCCGTCCGACTTGTTGCCCGACGCTTCGCCGTCGTCGAAGGTCACGTTGTGGGTCGTGCCTCCGGACGACCAGGCCCAGACGACCGCGGTCCCTGGCGCGACTTGGAGGCTGGCGGGGTCGAAGTCATTGTTTTCGACGATGACGTCGCCCTCGGGTCCGGGGCCCCCGCCCCCGTCGCCGTTATCGTCGGAGCAGGCCGCCACAGCGACCAGGGCGGCCAGCAGGATCGAGCATGGGACCGACATGGGTGCCTCACAATGGTGCAGACTGAAATGCACTCGTACGTCTGATAGATAGACCTACGGCTAGTCACCGGTCTTGGACGGCGCTGGCAGATTTGTACCGGGTTAGTCGCGTATACGCACACAGTCGGGGGAACGGGATGGTTCGGAGACGACCCGCTTCGCCGGGTCCGACCAGGCTCAGGAGCGTCCGCACCGCTGGATTCACCCTCACCGAGGGCATCCATGCGGGCGGCAGCCGCCTGACCTGGCATTACCACGAGGGGCCGACGCTGTGCTTCGTGCTCCGGGGCGTCTTCACGGAGACGTCGGGCGGCGAGCGCCTCACCTGTTCGCCCGAGACCCTCAAGGTGATGCCCGCGGGCGAGCGGCATTGCGACGACTTCGATCAGGGCGACACCCGGGGGCTGCTGGTGGAGGCGGATCCCGAGCGTGCCTCGGCCATCCGGACCCACGCGCCGGTGCTGGACGAGAGGGTCTCCTTCCACGGTGGCCTCCCGGCCGCCCTGGCCCGGCGGGTGTACCAGGAGTTCCGCCAGGCCGACGATGCCGCCCCCCTGGCGGTCGAGGGGCTGATCCTCGAGCTGCTGGCCGCCGTGTCCCGAAGCCGGAGTGAGAGCCTCCCGAACGGGATGGCTCCGTGGCTCAGCGACGCGAGGGACCGGCTCCACGCCGACGTCGCCGCGCGGGCTTCCCTGGCGGAGCTGGCGGCCGGTGTCGGAGTGCACCCGGTCACCTTGGCGCGCGCCTTCCGGCGGACCTTCGGCTGCACCATCGGCGAATACCTCCGCCGGCTCCGGATCGAGCGGGCCGCCGAGCAGCTCGCGACCGGCACCCAGCCGCTGGCCGAGATCGCGCTGGCGGCGGGGTTCGCGGATCAGAGTCATTTCTCGAACGTGTTCCGGCGGCGGGTGGGGATGTCGCCGTCCGCGTATCGGCGGGAGGTGCGGGGTCGAGGGTAGGGCTATGCGAGCCGCATCCGCTCCAGCAGCCGCGTGAAGCGCGCGTCTGAGCGCAGTGGATCCAGCAGCGGCTCGACCTTCAGGTAGGCTAGCCAGCCGCGGCGGTCGTCCAGTGCCCGGTCGAGCCACTCGAAAGCGGCGTCGGGCTCGCTCAGGCCGGCGTGGAGCATGGCGAAGGCCACCGGCGTCAGGTAGTGCTCCCGCGACTCGGCGTAGAGGCCATCGAGGATCCCGCGCGCGTCCGTCAGCCGCCCCTTCGCCGCGGCGACCAGGCCGAGTCCAGCGGTGGCGAGAGCCGGGCTTTCGGAGCTCGCCACCGCCTCCCGGAACGCCGCGGCCGACTCGTCGTACATCCCGAGCTGGAAGTAGGCGAGGCCGAGGAGACGATGGTTCTCCTCGGCCGTCGGATTCATCGCCAGGGCGCGGCGGAGGTGCTCCAGCGCCTCCCGCGGCTGGCGGGCGTAGTAGTGCAGCCAGCCCATGCTCCGCCGGATCGAGACCGAGGCCGGATCCAGCTCGACCGCGATCCTACCCTCGGCGAGGGCGGCCTCGGTGCGGCCCATCGCGATCAGCAACCACGAGTGCCACTGGTGCGCGACCGAGTACGACGGGTTGAGCTCGATCGCCCGAGCGAACCTCGCCGCGGCGGCAGGCCAGTCCCAGTCGTAGACGAAGGTGACCCACGCGAGGGAGGTGTGGGCCTCACCCAGCGTGTCGTCCAGCTCGATCGCCTTCCGCGCCATCTCCCTCGCCCGCTCCATCCCCTCGCGGACCGGCGCCCCCCGGTAGTCGATCTGCAGCGCGTAGGAGTCCGCCAGCCCGGTGTAGGCCAGCGCATAGCCCGCGTCCTCCTGGATCGCCCGCTCGAAGTACTGGATGCCCTCGGCGATGGCCGCCTGGGTGCGGCGGTTCCACCAGTAGCGGCCCTTCAGGTACAGGTGATAGGCCGCCAGGTTCGCGGTATAGCGGACCGGTGGGGCGTCGCCCAGGTCGCGGAGCAGGGTCGAGCGGAGCGTGGTGACGATGGTCCGCGCGATCTCGTCCTGGATGTCGAGCACGTCCTGGAGCTCGCGGTCGTAGCGCTCCGCCCAGAGGGTGCGTCCCTCCGCGACACCGATGAGCTGCGCGGTGATCCGAAGCCGATTGCCCGCCCGACGCACGGTTCCCTCGAGCACGGCGGACACGCCGAGTCGCGCGCCTAGGTTCCGGATGTCCTCCCTCAACCCCTTGAGCGCGAACACCGAGGTGCGGGAGGCGACGTTGAGCCCCTCGACCTTACCCAGCGCGAGGATCAGCTCGTCGGTGATGCCGTCGCTCAGGTACTCGTTCTCCGGGTCGGCGCTCGCGTTGACGAAGGGCAGCACCGCGATGGTGTGGGCCTCGCGCGGGGTGCCCGGCGCCGCGGCGGGGATGATCTCCGGCACCCACGCGACCAGCGCCTCGGCGAACTCCGTCATCGTCGGGAACCGGTCGGCCGGCTCCTTGGCGAGCGCGCGGGCGAGCGCGCGCTCGATGGCGGCCGGGCCGTTGGGGCGCCGGGCGCCGATCGGCGCCGGCGCCTCGATCGCGTGGCGGGCCATCGTGGCGCGCGCGCCGGTGCCGGCGAACGGGGGATCGCCGGCGAGCATCTCGTACAGCACGCAGGCCAAGCTGTACTGGTCGCAACGTCCGTCGAGCCTGGGCTCCGCGCTCGCCTGCTCGGGGCTCATGTAGGCTGGAGTGCCGACGGCGAAGCCATGGTCGGTGATGTACACGGCGTCCCCGCCCGCCGCCGAGATCGCCGTGGCGACGCCGAAGTCGGCGATGACCGGCTCGCCTTCCTGGAGCAGGATGTTTTCCGGCTTGATGTCCCGGTGGATGACGCCGAGGCGGTGCGCGTAGCCGAGCGCGGCGGCGACCGCCCGGGTGATCCGGAGCGCGACGTCCACCGGGAGCTGGCCTTCGCGAATGAGCCGGACGCGGAGACTCTCGCAGCCGGCGTAGGGCATGACGAAGTACAGGAGCCGCGGGCTGCCGGGCCGCTCGGGCTCGATCTCGCCGGAATCGTGCAGCGGAAGGATCTGCGGGTGAGAGAGCCGCGCCGCGATGCGGATCTCGCGGAGGAACCGCTGGGGCTCGTAGCCCGGCACCGGGCGGAGCACCTTGATGGCCACCTTGCGGCCGAACTTCAGGTCCTCGGCCAGGTAGACGGTGGATGCACCTCCCCGCCCGATCTCCTCCTCGAGCCGGTAGCGCTCGGCGACAATGCCGTCGCCGGGGAGGGTGAAGTGCGGGGAGGGCATCGGGGGAAAGGTAAACGCCCCACTGTCATCCCGAGCGCAGCGAGGGATCTTGCCCTTTGCTGACAAGATCCCTCGCTGCGCTCGGGATGACCGGGGCTAGCGTCCCAGTTCCGAGACGAACCGCCCGATCGCCCCAAAATACGCGGCCGAATCCAGGTCGAACGAATCCCCGTGGCCTCCCCGGAGCTCCACGAAGCGCTTGGGCGGCGCGGCGGCCTCGTACATCCGCCGCCCGTGCGCGATGGGAATCACGTCGTCGGCCGTAGCGTGGAGGAACAGCTTGGGCAGCGAAAGCTTCCCGATGCGCTCGATGGATGGGTACCGGCTCGCGGAGATCCAGCGGACCGGCGCGTAGGGAAACAGCTCCTGGGCACGATCCGCCACCGAGGTGAGCGCGCCGTCGAGGATCAGGCCCGCCGCCGGCACGGTGCTCGCCAGCTCGACCGCCACCGCCGAGCCGAGCGAATGGCCGAAGATCACGATCCGTTCCGGGGGCACGCCGATCGTGTCGCGGAGGTACCGGTACGCCGCGTCAGCATCGCGGTAGAGCCCGTCTTCGCTCGGCCTGCCCTCGCTCTCGCCGTACCCGCGATAGTCGAAGGCCAACAGGCTCAGGCCGAGCCCACGCAGGCCGGCGTAGTGGTAGGGCCGACCCGCTTCGGAGATGTTGCCCGCGTTGCCGTGGCACATGAGGAGCCAGGACCCCGATCCATCACCCACCGGCATTGCCCAGGCCACCAGCCGCACGCCGTCCGAGGTGGTGACCGTCACCCGGCGCACGTCGAGGCCGAGCTCGGCCGGGGGGTCGAGCAGTGTCCGGCTCCCGCCGGGGACGTAGAGCATCCGGGATTCGCTGAGACGGAGGACCAGGAGGACGACGAGGTAGCAGAGCGCGGCGACCGCGAGCAGTCGCAGGAATCCGGTCATGCGGGGTAGTAGCGGCCGCCTTCGCGCGCCATCTCGACCAGGGCCGGGGCCGGCCGGAAGCGCTCGCCGTATTGGTCCTCCATCTCGTGCAGCGTGGACACCACCTTCGAAGCACCGATGTCGTCGATCATGCGGAGTGGCCCGCCGCGGAACGGGGGGAAGCCGATGCCATAGATCGCGCCGATGTCGCCGTCGCGCGCGCTCCGGACCACGCGCTCGGCGCACGCCATCGCGGCCTCGTTCAGCATGGCGTACACCAGCCGGCGCTCGACCAGCTCCGTCACCGCGCCCTCGGCCGGCCGTATGCCCAGCTGGTCGTACACCGCGGCGTCCGGACCCGCCTTCTTCCCCTTCCGATAGCGATAGAACCCGCGGCCATTCTTGCGGCCGAGGCGACCGCCCGCCAGCATGCGGTCGAGGGTGTTGCCGCCCTTCATCCGCTCGCCATACGCCAGGCGCATCGTCTCCGCCGCCTTGTGCGCGACGTCGAGGCCGATCTCGTCCAGGAGAGCAATCGGCCCGACCGGGAAGCCCCAGTCGGTGGCCGCACGATCGATCACCTCGATGGGCACTCCCTCGCCCACCATGAGCCCGGCCTCGGTGAGGTAGGGGAAGAGGATGCGGTTGACCCAGAAGCCGGGTCGGTCGGCCACCACGATCACCGTCTTCCCCATGCGCCGGCCGAACCGCACCGCGGTGACGATCGCCTCGGGCGCGGTGGCGTCGGTCGGGATCACCTCGAGCAGCGGCATCTTCTCCACCGGCGAGAAGAAGTGCATGCCGAGCACTCGCTCGGGTCGCCTGGATTCGGCGGCGATCTGGTGGATCGGGATGGTGGAGGTATTACTGGCGAAGATCGCGTCCGGCCGGGTCACCGCCTCGACCTCCGCCAGGACCTTGCGCTTGACCCCTAGTTCCTCGAAGACCGCCTCGATCACCAGGTCGGCGCGGCCGAACCCCGCGAAGGAGTCGCTGCCCGAGAGCAGCGCGCTCAGGCGATCGAACTGGGGACGGGTGATACGCCGACGGTCGAGCCGGTCGCGCAGGATTCTCGTCGCGGCGCCGATGCCCTTCCCCACCTTGCCCAGGTCGGCGTCCTTCATCCGGGTATCCACTTCGACGTTGAGCGCCGCGGTGCCCGCGATCCCGGCGCCCATGAACCCCGATCCGACGACCGCGAGTCGGCGGATCTGCCGGGGGATCGCGCTGCCGGGCGGGATGCCGTCGTCCTTCTTGAGCGCGGTACCGGCGAAGAAGATCTGAACCAGCTTGCGGGAGACGTCGCTCACCGCGAGATGGCCGAAGGCGTGGTGCTCCTCGGCGAGGCCGGCGGTGATCCCATGCTCCAGGCCTACGCGGACCGTCTCCAGCGCGGCCAACGGCGCGGGGTAGTGCCCTCCGGTCCGCTTCATCACCTGGGCCTTGGCGCCGCGGTAGACGACGCTCCGACCGGCCGGCGTATGATCGAGGAAGTAGGCCTGGAGCCCGCCCCGGGGATTCCGTCTCGGGATGCCGTCCCGCACCAGGCGACGCGCCGCCGCCGTCGCGGTCCGGAGCAGGATGCTCGGCGGCACGACCTCGTCCGCCAGTCCGATTCTGAGCGCCTTCGCGGCGCGCTCGCTCTTCCCGGTCAGGATCATGTCGAGCGATGCCCGCAGGCCGATCAGCCGCGGCAGACGCTGGGTGCCGCCGGCGCCTGGAATGACGCCGAGCTGCACCTCGGGAAGGCCGAGCTGGGTCTTGGGATGATCGCTGGCGACGCGGTAGTGACAGGCGAGCGCGAGCTCGAGGCCGCCGCCGAGGCAGGCGCCGTGGATCGCCGCGATCACCGGCTTGGGCAGGGTCTCGATCCGGCTGACCATCTCCTGCCCCTCGAAGCTCAGCCGCTCCGCCTCTGCCTGAGTGGTGAGGGCGGTGAACTCCTCGATGTCGGCACCGGCGATGAAGGTGTCGGGCTTGCCGGAGACGAGCACGACGGCCTTGATGTCGGCCTCGTCGCGGAGCCGGATGAGCAGGGCCTCGAACTCGAGGCGCACCGCCGCGGTGAGCGTGTTGACCGGCTCGCCCGGAAGGTCCAGCGTGACCACGGCGATGGATTCCTGGACGTCGGTGGTGAAGGCCGACACTAGCGCTCCAGCACCATCGCGTAGCCCATGCCTCCCTGCGCGCAGATGGAGATCAGCCCGTACTGCACGTCGCGCCGCCGCATCTCGTTGGCGAGCGTGGTGACGAGCCTGGCGCCGGTGGCGGCGAAGGGGTGTCCGATGGCGATGGAGCCGCCCATCACGTTGGTGCGGTCCCAGTCGACTTCGCCTACCGGGCCGGGGAGGCCGAGTCGCTCGGCCCACGCCTGCGAGCCCCAGGCTTGCGCGTTGGAGAGCACCTGGGCGGCGAAGGCCTCGTGGATCTCGAACAGGTCCACGTCGCTCCATGAGATGTCCGCGCGCTCCAGCGCCTTGGGCACCGCGTATACCGGACCCATCAGCAGCTGCCACCCGGGATCCACCGCGGCCACTGCGTAGCTCCGCAGAAAGGCGAGCGGCGCGTAGCCGAGCGCGGCGGCCTTCTCCTCGGCCATCAGCAGGACGGCGGCGGCACCGTCGGTGAGGGGCGACGAGTTGCCGGCGGTCACCGAGCCGTAGCGCCGGTCGAAGACCGGCTTGAGCGAGGCGAGCGCCTCGGGCGTGGTGTCGGCGCGGATGCCGTTGTCGGCGCTGACCGGCTGATCCATGCTCGCAGCGCCGAACCAGGGGGCGATCTCCGCGCTGAGCCGTCCGTCGGTAGTAGCCGCGGCGGCGCGCTGGTGGCTCCGGAGCGCGAGGTCGTCCTGCGCCTCGCGGCTGATCCCGTTCTCCTTCGCCATCTTCTCTGCCGACTGCCCCATGCTCTCGCCGGTGGACGGCTCGGCGATGGCGGGTGCCACTGGGACGAGGTCCCTGGGGCGGGTGCGGCCGAAGGCGGCGACCCGGGCGCCGAAGCTCTTCGCCCGGCTCGCATCCACCAGCACCCGGCTGAAGCGCCGCGAGTGCAGGATAGGGATGTCGGAGAGCGTCTCCACCCCGCCGGCGAGGATCGTGTCGGCGTGACCGAGCGCGATCTGGTCGGCGGCGTTGGCGATCGCCTGGGCGCTGGAGGCGCAGGCGCGATTGAGCGTGTAGGCCGGGACGCTCGGGAGGAACTGCGGGAGAAGACTCACTTCGCGCGCGACATTTGGCGCGAGCACCGAGGGGACGACCTGGCTGAAGATCACCTCGTCCACCTCGCGCCCATCCACCTCGCTCCGGAACAGCAGCTCGCGCGCGGCGTGTCGGGCGAGGGCCACGGCGGTGACGTCCCGGAAGGCAGTGCCGCTCTTCAGGAACGGCGTCCGCACGCCCGCAACGATGGCGACCCGTCGGCCGGGCCGGGATGCTTGCATGTTGCTCCGCGCGAGAGGGAGGACTTACTTCTTTACGGCCAGGACGCTCGCCACTGCCCGCCAGCGCTCGGCGTCCACCGCCTCGATCACCTCCCGGCCGTGCAGAATCGTCAGCGGGGCGACGAGGCGCGCAAGCTCACCGGGGCGAAGCAGGTGATCGTCCGAGGCCGGACCCCAGCCGAGCTCCCGCTGGGCGGTGAGGTACGTCTCCATCATCAGCAAGCCGCCAGGCTCGATCAGACCGACGATCCGCGGCATGTTTGCCCGGTCAAGATAATTGAACACGAGAACCGCATCAAAAGAGCCGAGGTCGGGCCACGGCTCGTCCTCGAGGTCTGCCGCGATCCAGTCGACGGTGAGACCCTGGGCCGCGGCTCGCTCGCGGGCGGCGGCGAGCCGCACCTCGTCGCGATCCACCGCGGTGACCCGCGCGCCGCGCGCCGCCGCGGCCAGGCTGTGGCGGCCTTCGCCGCAGGCCAGATCCAGCACCCGGGCGCCGGGACCGAGCCGATGACCGTGCCACAGAAACCAGGTGCTGGGCCGAGTGATCCGCGAGACGGGGGGCATGGTCACGGGCGACTGTCCTCACAGCGGGCGACACTCAGTCAGCTGGCGGCGGCGCCGGCCGACGTGCTGGTGATCGGCGGGGGCATCACCGGCGCCGGCGTGGCCCGCGACGCGTCGATGCGCGGCCTCCGCACGGTGCTGGTGGAGCAGAACGATCTCGGCTCGGGCACCAGCTCGCGCTCCAGCCGCCTGATCCACGGCGGCGTGCGCTACCTGGAGACGGGTGACCTGCGCCTGGTGCTCGAGGCGAACCGGGAGCGCCGCGTGCTGCTCAGGATCGCGCCGCACCTGGTCTGGCCCCTGCCCTTCCTGTTTCCGTTGCACCGGGGAGATCGCCTGTCGCTCTGGCGCCTGGGCGCCGGCATGTGGCTGTACGACCTCCTCGCCTCGTTCCGCAATGTGAAGATGCACCGCATGCTGGGCAAGCGTGCGGTGCTGGAAGCGGAGCCGATGCTGCGGGAGCGTGGGCTCCGGGGCGGCGCGCGCTTCTACGACGCGCAATGCGACGACGTCCGACTGGTGCTGGCCACCGCGCGCTCGGCCATCGGCCACGGGGCCCTGGTGGCGAACTACATGGCGGTGCGCTCGCTGGCGCGGACCGCCGGCAGGGTCACCGGCGCGGAGATCGAGGACCGGCTCACCGGCGAGCGCGCCACGGTCAGGGCGAGCGTGGTGGTGAATGCCACCGGCCCCTGGGCGGACCGCCTCCGGATCATGGAGGACACCGGGGCGGCGCCGCTGCTCCGCCCCACCAAGGGCATCCACATCGTCGTGGAGCGGAGCCGGCTCGACCACCGCGACGGGATCATCTTCCTGAGCCCGATCGACGGCCGGGTGCTCTTCATCCTTCCCTGGCGCGACCTCTCCTACATCGGCACCACGGACACCGACACGGTGGAGACTCCCGACGAGCTGACGGTCACTCCAGAGGAGGTGGTCTACCTCCTCCGCTCGGCCAACGCTCGCTTCCCCAACGCGCGCCTCGGCCTGGAGGATGTGCGCGGCACGTGGGCCGGCCTCCGTCCGCTCCTGGCGGCGAGCCCGGCCGTGCCGGAGAGCGGGCGCAGCCGGGAGCATGCCATCGTCCAGGGATCGGGGGGGATGATCAGCGTCGTGGGCGGAAAGCTCACCACCTACCGGGTGATGGCGAAGGAGGCGGTGGACCGCGCGGTGCGCGAGCTCCGGCTCCGCGAGAGCCGTCCG
>DATLHD010000097.1:0-2805 GCA_035540075.1 Gemmatimonadales bacterium | reverse complement strand
GCCGTGAGCAGGAATCTCACGCGAAGTTCGCGGTCGGGGTCGTCCAGCCGGGCATCCACCGGCTGGTCGCCGGCCGGCCGGCCGAGGGTGACCTCGACCGCGGCTCGGCCCTCGGGGTCCGTCTCCGGAGCCGCCGGAGCGATGAGCGCCCCGTTCGGCGGGTCCACGAACTGGAACACGATGACGGCGCCTTCGACCGGTCGGCCGGCCCGGTCCAGCGCCTCCACCACGAGCGGATGGCGGATCGTCGTGCCTGCCACCGCGCTCTGCCCGCCGCCTGACACGGCGCGCAGCTGAACCGGCGCCCGATCGTCGGGGAGGAGGAGATCGCCGCCGGCGCAGCCCACCAACCCGGGAAGCAGTATGGTGCCGAGGTGCCCGACCCAGACTGGCGTGTGAAGGAGAGAGACCCGCATGCCCGAGTTCCTTCGGATGGACGGCCCAACTTGCGCCGGGCGGTCCTTCGCCCGATAGGACTCAGGTCACACGCGGGAGTAGCGCCGACGGGTAACCCACCCGAGGAGCGATCTGGGCATGAGGCGGATCGCCAGCACCACCAGCCGCCAGCGGAAGCCCGGAACGCACACGACCGGCCCACCGCGATCGAGGCAATGGAGTGAGTACGCGACCACGGTGCGCGCGCTGAGCCACAAGAACCGTGGGTGCCGCTCCACCGGTCCCGGAATGCGCGCGTGGAACTCGGTACGAGTGAAGCCGGGGCAAAGCGCCTGGACCCCCACGCCAGTCCCATGCAGCTCCGCCGCCAGTCCCTCGCTGAACGTGGTCAGGTACGCCTTGGTCGCACAGTAGTTCACGTTTCCAGCCGAGTAGATGAACCCGGCCACCGAGGAGACGTTGATCACTCCGCCGGCGCGATTGGCCAAGAGGACCGGAAGCGCGACGCGGGTGAGTCGCATCGGCGCGAGCACATGGAGGCGGAGCATGGCCTCCTGCGCCTCGATGTCGGCCTCCACCAGTCGACCGCGGGATCCGAAGCCCGCGTTGTTGACCAGGAGGGTGAGCCGTGGCGAGGCGATCAATCGCTCGACGAGCCGGGTCACATCGTCGTCCCGGCTCAGGTCCGCCGCAAAGGCTTCCGCCTCGACCCGGTGACTCGCGGCGAGCGCCTCCGCCGTCGCGGCGAGGCGCGGTCGGTCTCGGGCCACGAGGAGGAGATCGTAGCCTCGCGCACCCAGCTGCTCCGCGAACTCCCGTCCGATGCCGGCGGTCGCGCCGGTCACGACCGCGAGGCCACGGCTCACCGCTGGAGTCCGCTGCGCGCGGCCGCTTCCTCCCCCCGAAGCACGTCTCCCCGGCCGATGGAGCGAAGCCGGCGCGCCGCCTCCTGGAGCACGTCCTCCGTCTTGCAGAAGACGAACCGCACCAGGCTCCGCCCGCCGCCTTCCCGGAAGAAGCTGGAGCCCGGCACCGGTGTCACGCCTACCTCGCGCGAGAGCCACACCGAGAACGCGGTGTCGTCCGGCGGCGGCCCCCCGCCCGCCGCGACCTCCGCGAGCGGCGCGAAGTCGGCGAGGATGTAGTAGGCGCCTTCCGGCGACGTAGATCTGAACCCCGCCTCGACCAGCGCGTCCTGCAGCAGATCGCGGCGCGCCCGGTAACTCTCGGCGAGTCCGCGATAGAAGTCGGCCCCGAACCCCTCGAGCGCGTCCGCCACTCCTTCCTGGAGCGGGGCCGGCGCGCCGACGGTCAGGAAGTCGTGGACCTTCCGGATCGAGTCGGTGAGCTCGGCGGGCGCGAGGATCCAGCCGATCCGCCACCCCGTTACGCTGAAGGTCTTCGAGGCGCCGCTGATGGTGACGGTGCGCTCCCGCATCCCCGGCAGTGTCGCGATCGGAATGTGGGTCCCCGCGTAGAGGATGTGCTCGTAGATCTCGTCGGTCACCGCGAGCGCGTCGTGCGCCACGCAGAGGTCCCGGATCGCCTCCAGCTCCGCGCGCGTCAGCACCCGACCCGAAGGGTTGCCGGGGGTGTTCACCACGATCGCGCGGGTGCGGGGAGTGAACGCGGCCGCCAGGCGGTCGAGATCCAGCGGATGGCCGGGCTCCAGGGGGACGTACACCGGCCGCGCATCCGCGAGGATCGTATCCGGGCCGTAATTCTCGTAGAACGGCTCGAACACGATCACCTCTTCCCCCGGATTCACCAGCGCGAGCAGGGTGGAGATCATGGCCTCGGTGGCCCCGCACGTGACCGTGATTTCCCGCTCCGGATCGGTGTCCAGCCCGTAGCGCTCCGCGTAGCTCCGCGCCAGCACGTGACGCAGCCGGTGCGCGCCCCAGGTGATGGCGTACTGATTGATGTCCGCGCGGATCGCGCGGATCGCCGCCTCCTTCAGGAGCGCGGGCGCTGGAAAATTGGGGAAGCCCTGGGCGAGATTGAGGGAGTTGTGCTCACGCGCGAGCCGCGTCATGCCCCGGATCACCGACTCGCGGAAGCCGTGGGTGCGTCGGGCTGTGGTCACCGGAACTCCGGGGAAAGGATGGCTGAAGACTAGCGTGGCTCGAACGTTGCCGCATCAGGACGGTATGGAACGGCCGCTCTTCACCGACCTACACAGTCACTTGGTCCCCGGCGTCGATGACGGCTCCGCCTCGGTCGAAGAATCCCTCGACTCGCTCGCGGCGCTCCGTGCGGAAGGCGTCGGCGCCCTGGTGACGACTCCGCATCTGCTGCTGCCCCGCCTCGCCACCGACGCGGATCTCGCCCGCGAGCTCGCCGTCCATCGCGCGGCCTTCGAGGCGCTGACCGAGGCCGTGCGCGGCCGCCACGGTCTGCCGACGATCG
>DATLHD010000096.1:0-3380 GCA_035540075.1 Gemmatimonadales bacterium | reverse complement strand
TCGTTGAACTCCCGCCGCCGCCGCAACGCCGCCCGGGTCTACGTGGAGGAGGAGCGGAAGTACATGGGGCTCGACGAGCCGTGATGCAGCGGATTTTGAGTAGCGGTCTGCCCGCTGCGCTGTGTCTCGCCGCCGCGTGCAGCTCCTCACGTGCGCCCTCCGATGCCGCCGCCCCAGCCGTCTCGCTGCCGAGGACGGTCTCCACCGATGAGCTTGCGACCTGGATGCGGGCCGGTCCGGTCGTGCTGGTGGATGTGAGGACCGACGTCTTCGCCTACCTCCGGGGACATCTCCTGGGTGCGGCCTACCTCAATACCGAAACGCTCCGCGCCACGCGTGGCGGCATTCCTACCCGGCTGCTCGATGCCGGCACGTACGCGGCGCTCTTCTCCCGGATGGGTCTTCCTTTCGACCGGCGGGTCGTCATCTACAGCGCGGGTGAGACCCGCAACATCGACGCGACCTTCCTCGCCTGGCTGCTGGCCGGCTTCGGACACCCGCAGGTCTTCGTCCTCGAAGGCGGATTCTTCAAATGGCAGCTGGAGCAGCGGCCGGTGGTGGGCGAGTATCCTCGGCTGGCGGAGACGCGGTTCCCGGCCGAGCCGTTCCGGCCCGAGCAGGCCTCGCTGGAGGATGTGCAGCGAGCGCTCCGCGGCGATGGGGCGATTCTGGTGGATGCTCGTCCGCCGGATCAGTACGCGGGTGAGGCCGGTGCCCAGCTGCGCCACGGGCATATCCCCGGGGCCATCAATCACTATTGGCAGGACGATCTGGGGCTGGAGGGATTCGGTTATGTCTGGAAGCCGCGCGAGCAGCTGCGCGCGAGCTATGCCGCGCAGGGCATCACCCCGGACAAGGACATCATCGCCTACTGCAACAGCGCGACCGAGGCGAGCCACGTGCACTTCACCTTGAGATACCTGCTGGGGTATCCCCGGGTGCGGGTGTACGTCGGCTCGTGGACGGAGTGGGCGGAACGGAGGGACCTGCCGATCGAAGTCGGGAAGCCTTAGCCTGTCATCCCGAGCGAAGCGAGGGACCTTGCCGGGGCGGGCAAGATCCCTCGCTTCGCTCGGGATGACAGCCTTACCTCATCGCGATCCCCGAGCGCAGCTGCCCCGGCCGCCAGAGCTTCCCACCGATCATCACCAGCTCCACCTGCTCCAGGTTACCGATGTCCTCCAGCGGGTTTCGGGACAGGAGGACGAGATCGGCGTACCGACCCTTCTGGATCGTGCCGATCTGCCGTCCCGGATCTCCCCCGATGGCACGTGCCGCATCGCGGGTGGCGGCGAGCAGCGCGGCAGTGGGTGACATGTCGAGAGAGTCCACCAGCAGCTGCAGCTCCCCGAAGAGGGTCGCGCGATCCGCGACCGCACCGTAGGAGATGTGGTCGCTGCCCGCGCTGATGCGCACGCCCCGCCTGACCGCCTCACGCGCAACCTCCATCCCGAACCGCGATGCCGACCGGACGTACTCCTCCTGGATGGACGGGATGTGGCGCAGCCTGGAATCGTACGACGCGACGCTGTGCCGCACCGCATCCAGCGTGGGCTCGAATGTCACGCCTCGCCGCGCGAGGGTGTCGAGCGCGGCGAGGATCCTGGGGTCATGGGCCGCCCCGACGGTGGCCACCTCCGCGGTGGCGGTCTGGAGGTCGCCGTCCCGCACCAGGGTGTCCCGGTCCTCGACGGTAAACATCTCACCCGCCAGACCGGCCGCGTGCACCACGCCATCCTGGCCGGCTCTAGCCTGCTCCATCACGCTCGTCGGCTGGACCCACGCGTGCCCCCACACCGGCATGCCGGCCCGATGGGCAGCCTCGGTCAGCAGGCGGACCGACACCGAATCGAGCTGAGCGTAAAGCTTGAGCCCCATGGCCCCGGCTTCCCGGGCCTCGGCGACGATGGCCTCGGGGTCGTCGCCGGGGTCGAACTGGAGCGGGCGCCAGCCAAGCTGCTGCATCGCGATCGCGGGCGGCTGCCGGTAGATGGTGCCGCGGGCGGTGTGGGTTCCCTGGTACCCATTAAAGAAGAAGCGGCGGCCGGCGACGAGCTGCATCGCGTAGACCCGCGGCGACGCCTGGAGGGCGCGGACCCGAGCCAGGAGAGCGGCGGGATCGGTGCCCATGTCGCGCACGGTGGTGACGCCCTGGGCGAGGAGATCGCGCAGATCCCGGCCCAGCTCCTCGCCCGCGCTCCCGCCGGTGAGGAACAGTAGATGAACGTGGCTGTCGATCAGACCCGGGATCAGGTACTGACCCTTTGCCTCGAGGATTCTGGCGTTCTTCGGGACTGGGCATTCTCCCGCGGCGCCCGCGCAGAGGATCCGATCTCCTCGCACCAGCGTGACCGCGTTGGGCACCGGCGCGCGGCCGGTGCCGTCCCACAGGGTGGCCCCGACGATTGCGATGGAAGTTGGAAGCGGCTTGGGCTCGGGCGGGCGAACGGGCGAGCCCCCACAGGCTGCCGCCAGCAGGCCGAGCGTCGCGAGGACCGGCGCGGTGGAGAGCGTAGAGGCCATGAGGGTCCCTCATCCTGCTGTCGGGCGCCAACTGTCCACGTCGGGGGATGGCGGAACGCCCGGTTGTGCGAAAGATGCCACTGTCCTGAAGGGGGGGCGGTGATACGAGGTCGTATCGCCGCCGTGACCCCGGCCACCCGAGAACCGCCTCGGGCGGAGCCATCAAATGCTTCAGGACGCTTGAGATCCTCCGCGAAAGCGCTGGCCGGCCGGCCGGTTCCCATGAGGATGCGGGCGAGATCAGACGACATCGCCACCGGCGTCGTGCGGGCCGTCACCTATTAAGACGCGGCAACGGGCATGCCGGGTTCCCCATCCGGCCTTTCGCGTGGTTGCAATGGGTGCCCGCGCTCCCTAGTCTTCCGTCGTGATTCCCACCCCCATGGAACGTCCCCGCCGGCGGCGGCGCACCGAGGCCATGCGCCGCCTGGTGCGGGAGCACGAGCTGTCCGTCGGCGATCTCATCCAGCCCATTTTCGTGGTTCACGGCAGCCGGATAGAGCGCGAGATCCCCTCGATGCCGGGCGTCCGTCATCTCTCGGTGGACGAGTCGCTCGATCGCGAGGCCGATCGGATCAAGACACTCGGCATTCCCGCGGTCATCCTGTTCGGGCTCCCCGCCGAGAAGGACGACGTGGGGCTGGAGAACTTCGCGGAGGGCGGCATTGTCCAGCGGGCCCTGCGCCGGTTGCGCGAGCGCGTTCAGGATCTCCTGCTGGTGACGGACGTCTGCTGCTGTGAGTACACCAGTCACGGCCACTGCGGGATCCTTCGCGACGGAACGGTGGACAACGACGCCACGCTCGAGATCCTCGGCCGGGTCGCGGTGAGCCACGCCGCCGCGGGTGCCGACATCG
>DATLHD010000095.1:0-3801 GCA_035540075.1 Gemmatimonadales bacterium | reverse complement strand
GCCGCCCGGGACGGGTTCGTCGCGCACGTAGGCCGCCGCAGCCTCGAAACCGCCCGCGCACTTGCCGATGTCGGAACCTGGGGTCCGCTCCTCGTCGGGCAGATGCGCCGACTCGGGGTGGACTCGGTCCCCATCGCGCTCTTCATCGCGGTCTTCACCGGCATCGTCCTCTCGCTGCTCTCCTCCTACATCTTCACCGGCACAGTTCCCCTCTACTTCGTAGGCGCGCTGGTGGGGAAGACGGTCATGATGGAGCTGGGCCCGGTGCTCACGGGCATGGCGCTGGCCGGCAGGGTGGGCGCCAGCATCGCGGCGGAGATCGGCACCATGAAGGTGACCGAGCAGGTGGACGCGCTGGAGACGCTGGCGTACGACCGGAACTCGTACCTGGTGGTGCCGCGGGTCCTGGCGGCCACGCTGATGTTCCCCGTCGTGACCGCGTTCGCGATGGCGGTCGGCGTCGCGGCGGGATGGGTGACCGCGATCAACCTGCTGGACCTCTCCACGACGGAGTTCCTGAAGGGTCTCAAGCAGTTCTACCGGTTCAAGGACATCTGGTTCGGCCTGGTGAAGAGCGCGAGCTTCGGCGGAGCCGTGGCCCTGATGGGGTGCCTGCAGGGCCTCGACGCGAAGGCCGGCGCCGAGGGCGTGGGACTCTCGACCACACGGGCCGTCGTGCTCGGCTGCGAGGCGATCCTGGTCCTGGACGCCTTCTGGGCGCTCGTGCTCCTGTGATCGTGCTCGACCGGCTGACCAAATCGTTCGGCGCGAAGCAGGTCCTGCGCGGTGTCTCGCTGGAGGTCCCCGATGGCCAGAACACCGTGATCATCGGCGCTTCGGGGGTGGGGAAGAGCGTCACGCTCAAGCTCATCGTCGGGCTCATCGAGCCCGATGCCGGCGGGGTGCTGGTGGATGGCGCGGTGGTGCACGAGCTGGACCGGCGCGCGCTGGCGGAGCTGCGGGGACGGATCGGCTACGTCTTCCAGTTCGCGGCGCTGTTCGACTCGATGACGGCGGCCGGGAACATCCGGCTCGGCCTGGTGAAGCGGGGCTACGACGAGGGCGAGATCCGGGAGCGGATCGAGGAGAGCCTGGCGGTGGTGGAGCTGCCGGGGCTCGAGGACAAGTACCCGGCTGAGCTGAGCGGCGGGATGCGAAAGCGGGTGGGAATCGCGCGCGCGATCGCCCTCAAGCCGCGCTACATTCTCTACGACGAGCCCACCACCGGTCTCGACCCCGTCACCTCGGCCGTCATGGACCAGTTGATGATCCGCACCCGCGACCTCGGGGTCACCGGGCTGGTCGTCACCCACGACATGCGCAGCGCCTTCAGCGTGGGCGACCGCATCGCCATGCTGTACGAGGGTTCGATCCGCCAGGTCGGCACCGTCACGGAGATCCAGGCGACGGAGGATCCGGTGGTGCGCCAGTTCATCGAGGGCCGTCCGGGGTCCCCCGCTCCGGCGCCGGCGTGGAGGTTCGAATGAAGCGAAGCAACGAGTTCGCGGTCGGCCTCGCGGTGCTCGCCGCGCTGGCCCTGGTGATCGGCGGCGCGCTCTGGCTGAGCGAGACCGACGTCAACCAGAAGGAGGCCACCTACACCGCCAGGTTCCGGACCGTCGGCGGGCTCGGCGTTGGCGCGCCGGTCACGCTCCGCGGCGTGCGGGTGGGTCGGGTGGAGGCGATCCGCCTCGTGCCCGAGGATTGGGTGGAGGCAGAGCTCACGGTGGACCGCTCGGTGGAGCTGCCCGGCAAGCCGGCCGTGATCTCCGCCTCTGCCAGTCTGTTCGGCGAGTGGAGTGCGAACATCGTCTCCTTCGAGCCGCTCCCGAGCGATCCCATCGTGCGCAACGCGCTGGTCGAATCCGATCTGGCCGGCGGCGAAGCGTGGCCCGGTGCCAGCCTCCCCGACATCGGCCAGCTCACCGCGCAGGCGAGCCGCATCGCGGGCGACGTCGGCGACATCACCGCCCGCATCGGCCAGGCGTTCGACAGCACCGCCCTCAAGGACCTGCAGCAGAGCGTGAAAGACCTGGCCGAGATCTCCCGGCGGATGGTGAAGTTCGCCGACGCGCAGACCAGCCGCATCGACCGCGTGAGCAGCAACGTGGCCACCACCTCGGACGCATTCGCCGGGGTGGCGCGGACGTTCCAGCAGGCGGTGGCCCGGCTCGATACGGCGACGGCCGACGGGCAGCTGGAGGACATCCTCGCCAACGGCCAGGCCTCGAGCGCCGACCTGCGACAGGCGGCCGCGGACATGCGCTCGGTGATGGGCGCGGCCCGGGCCAACGAGGCGAGCCTCGTGCGGGTGATGCAGCAGGCCGATTCGCTGATGACTCGAATCCAGCAGGGGAACGGCACCCTGGGTCTCCTCGCGACCGACTCGACGCTCTACCGCGAAGCCACGGCGACCGTGGTCCAGTTCCGCGCGCTTCTGACCGACATCCAGGCGCAGCCCCGCAAATACCTGAAGATCTCGGTGTTCTAGATGAGCAAGCGGAAGGCCGATTTGGAAGTGAGCGCGGGGGGGATCGTGTTCCGGTGGGTGCCCGATGCGCCGGCCCGCTATCTGCTGATCAGGGACTCCTACGACAACTGGGGCTTTCCGAAGGGACACCTCGAGAACGGCGAGTCACCGGCCGAGGCCGCGATCCGGGAGACCGCGGAGGAGACCGGGCTGAGCCGCCTGGTCCTGCAGGGGCCGATCCGGGTCATCGACTGGCACTTCCGCTTCCGCGGCCGTCACATTCACAAGTATTGCCACTTCTTCCTGTTCGAGAGTCCGGAGGGCGAGCCCTGTCCCCAGGTGGACGAGGGCATCACCGCCTGCCAGTGGCGGACGCTGGATGAGGCGCTGGACGTCCTCAGCTACGACAACGCGCGCGGCGTGCTCAAGCGCGCCGGGGATATGGTCCGCACCCTGGTCGCGATCGGCGCGGGAAGGCCGCTGCGGCGGACGGACTGACGCGTGGCCGCCGTGGCCGCGCTGCTGGAAAGCCGCACCGCCGTCGCCGCGCTCCGGCGCACGCTCCCGCGCGGTGGTCCCGGACTGGTGAGCTGCCGCGGTTTCGCGAACCTGCGGCGGCTCCTCGAAAGCCGGTTGGTGGACGCCGTTGTGCTCGCTCTCACCCCCGCGCTGCTGCCCGATCTCACCGAGCTGCGCCGCCAGCTGCCGGGTGTGCCGGTGGTGGCCTACGCACCGTTCCGCCCCGACGACGGCGAGCTGCTCCTCGCTTGCCGCAAGCACGCGGTGCCGGTGGCCGTGGAAGGCGTGGACGATGCGGTCGTGGGTGAGATGGTGATCCGGGTGTCCGTCACCGCTGAGCGGCGCCGCGCGTTGGCCGACGCACCCCGAATGCTCCGCCTCACCGAGCCGCTCCAGCGGTCGGCGTGGAGTGTCCTGTTGGGCGAAGTGGAGCGGCCCCTTCGCACTTCCGAGCTGGCCCGGCGCCTGGACGTGAGCCGGGAGCATCTCTCCCGGCAGTTCGGCGCCGGGGGCGCGCCCAATCTCAAGCGGGTGATCGACCTCACCCGGATCGCCTGCGCCGCCCAGCCCGCTCGTGGGCACGTTCGCGATCCGGCGCGCCGTGCCGCTCAGATGGCTCGACGAAGCGAAGTGGAGCAGCCGGACCACGGTGGGAATCGAGTAGCCGGGGTTCGCCAGCAGTTGGGCGGCGCAGGCGACCCGGGTGAGGTCGATCACCCGCTTGAGATTGGGCGCGCCCCCGGCGCCGAACTGCCGGGAGAGATGCTCTCGGCTCACGTCCAGGCGCCGCGCGTTGGCCGACGCACCCCGAC
>DATLHD010000094.1:0-8405 GCA_035540075.1 Gemmatimonadales bacterium | reverse complement strand
GCTGGTGGGAGCCCGATCGTTTCCGGTGACCAGATCCTGGTGGATCGAAGGCGAAACTTCTTGCGCGACGTCGTGCTGCCGGTGCTCGGTGTCGTAGGATCCATCGCGTCCATCGGTCTCCTCCTTGAGCGCGTAGGTCGCTCCAACTAACTAGATGCCCATGCCTTCTCAGCCTTCTCAGGATCGCCTGCTTCCCGGCGCCTACGAGCCGGCGCTCCGGCGGGTAGAGCCGGGCGACTCCGCTGGCGTGGTGTCGTTCCGCCAAGCGGTGGCGGTGGTCCGCAGGCGCATGCAGCTGATTCTCGCGATCACGGCGGTCGGGGCGGCCCTCGGCCTGTTTCTCGCCTCCCGCGATCCGACGACCTATCGGGCGTCCGCGATGCTCCGGATGGCGGGCGAGCGCCAGAACATCACCGGCGACGAAGGTGACGTCTCGCCCAACATCCGCTCGGCCGATCCCATGCTCTCGATCATCGAGCTGCTGCGGAGCCGGGCGGTCGCGGGCGTCGTGGTGGACAGTCTCGGTCTTCAAGTGGTCAGCCTGACGCCGGAGTTCTCGGTCGAGGATCTCGATCAGGTCAAGGTAGATCCGCGCGCGGCGGGCGCTCACTCCGTCCTCGCGGAAGGCCACCAACACGGAGTCGCCCGCCGCGGCGAGCGAGCCGTGACCGCGACCTATGGGCAGTTGGTGAACCTGGGCGTGGTCCAGTTCATCGCTCGGTCACGCCCGGCCACCGAGACGGTCACCCTCGGGATCCGCTCCCGCGAATCGGCCATCGACGCGCTCCTGGTCGGGCTGCTGGTCACCCGCCGCGAGATGACCGACGTGATCGACGTCGCCTTCGTGGCGGAGGATCCGCGCACCGCCCAGAAGGTGGTGAACAGCACCGTCCAGGCGTTCCAGATGTTGAACGTCCAATGGGCCCGCGAGCGGTCGCGCCGGAAGAGTGAGTTCCTGGCCGAGCAGCTCGCCAAGAACGACAGCCTCCTGGAGCTGGCGCAGGCCGGGCTCAGCTCCTTCCGGAGCCGGCAGCAGCTTGCCAGCTCGCGTGACAAGCTCGCCGCGGACCAGGCCGCTCTCCTCCAGCTCGACGGTCAGCGCGCCCAGCTCGACGCCGACCGGCAGACATTCGGCTCGCTGCTCGAGCGGCTCAAGTCGAAGGACGAGGCCTCGCGCGAAGAGGCGCTCCGGGCGCTGGCCACGTCCCCCGCGATGGCCGACAACCCGAACATCGGCGGGCTCTACCAGCAGCTGCTCAAGTACCAGCTCCGCATCGATTCGATGACGACCGGCCCCTGGCGTGCCTCGGCCAGCAACCCGGACCTCATCCAGCTCCGGGCGTTGACCCGCAGCACCCAGGACCAGTTGGTTCAGGCGGTGCAGGGCCACATGGGTGCGATCGAGGCCCGAAGCAAGGCGCTCGGCGCCCTGCGGGCTCAAACCGGCGCGTCCATGGCGATTCTCCCCGCGATGGCCGAGGAGGAGATGCGGCTCACCCGCCGGGTGGAGGCGCTGGCCAACATGGGCGACAACATCCGGATGGACTACCAGCGGGCCCGCATGGCGGAGGCGGTGGAGGCGGGCGACATCGACGTCGTCGGCCTGGCGCCGCTCCCGTCCACGCCGCTCCTGAGCAGCGCCATGCTGAAGGTCGCGCTCGGGCTGCTCCTCGGGCTCGCCCTGGGTCTGGTCATCGCCTACGTGCTCGAGGCCCTCAACACGGCCGTGCGGCGGCCGGAGGACCTCGAGCAGGTGCTGCACGTGCCTGGTCTCGCGGTGATCCCCCGGATCACCGACGGGTCGCGCAGCGCGCAGTCCCATTTCCGCCGGCTCTTGGGCTCGGGGAAGAAGACCGCCGAGCAGACGGTCGGCTCACCGATGGGGGGCAACCAGACCTTCTCCATCGGCATCGAGGCCTTCCGGAACCTTCGCACCGGCCTGATCTGGTCGGACGGCGGCGAAACGCTCCGGACACTGGTCGTGACCAGCGCCGCGCCGGGCGAGGGCAAGACGATGACGGCGGCCAACCTCGCGGTCACCCTGGCGTACGACGGCTTGCGGGTGCTGCTGGTGGACTGCGACATCCGCCGGCCACGGATTCATGGGCTCTTCCAGCTTCCCCGCGCGCCCGGGCTGATGGAGCTGCTCCGCGCCTCCAGCGACCCCGACGCTCCCCAGCCGCGGGCCATTCGGGAGACCCCGATCGCGCGGCTCTCGGTGCTGACCTGCGGCGCGCTCCCGGTGAACGCGGCCAATCTGCTCAGCGGCACCCGGATGCGACTCTTGCTGCGCGAGCTGCAGGAGCAGTTCGACATCATCGTGCTCGACACGCCGCCGGTGCTCGCCACCGCGGACGCCTGCATCGTGGCCTCGCTCACCGATGGCGTGCTGCTCGTGGTCCGGGCCGGCACCACGGACAAGAATGCGGCTCAGCGGGCCTATCAGCAGCTCTCCAACGTGGGCGCGCGGGTGGTGGGTACGGTGCTGAACGATCCGGGTGGGGAAGTCGCCAAGGAAGGCGATTACTACTACCCGTACGACTACGCCGCGCAGGAGCAGTGATCCGCTTCCCGTGATCGCCATGCGGTCGATCGCGAAGAGGGAGAGTCCGGTGGAGTTCATCAGGCGCCCGGCGACAAGGCCGCTCGATGCCGTTGCCGCCCGGGCGCCCCGCATATAGGGCGCCCCCGCATTTAGGGCACGCCGCGTATAAACCCGAAGGGGGACATCAGACCAGGATGTCGTCGACCATCGCTACTCAGGAGCCGCTCATCGCCGCGAGCCCGCTGGCCGCGCAGCGGATGAACATCGTGATCGTGGGCCACGTGGACCACGGCAAGAGCACGGTCATCGGCCGGCTGCTGGCCGACACCCATTCGCTGCCCGAAGGCAAGCTGGATCAGGTCCGGAGGCAGTGCGAGCTGAACTCGAGGCCGTTCGAGTACGCCTTCCTGCTCGACGCTCTCAAGGACGAGCAGGCTCAGGGCATCACCATCGACGCGGCCCGGGTCTTCTTCAAGAGCAACCTGCGCCACTACCTCATCCTCGACGCGCCGGGACACATCGAGTTTCTCAAGAACATGATCACCGGGGCCGCCCGGGCCGAAGCCGCGCTGCTGGTGATCGATGCCGCGGAGGGCGTTCAGGAGAACTCCCGGCGGCACGGCTACATGATGTCGATGCTCGGCATCCGGCAGCTGGCGGTGGTGGTCAACAAGATGGACCTGGTGGGCTGGGATCGCCGGGTCTACGACCGGATCGTCCGGGAGTACGGCGCGTTCCTCGACCAGATCGGCCTCAAGCCGTCCGCCTTCATCCCGGTCTCGGCGCGCGGCGGCGACAACATCGCCACCCGCTCGGATGAGCTGCCCTGGTACGAGGGCTCCACGGTGCTCAATGCGCTGGACGAGTTCCGGAGCGAGCCCACGCCGGTGGATCGGCCGTTCCGGATGCCGGTCCAGGACGTCTACAAGTTCACCAAGCAGGGCGACGACCGGCGCATTGTCTCGGGCACGATCGACTCCGGCTCGGTGAGCGTAGGCGACACGGTGATCTTCTATCCCTCGGGCAAGAAGAGCCGGGTGAAGACCGTCGAGGCCTTCAACCGCACCACGCAGACGAAGGCGGAGACCGGTTGGGCCGTCGGCTTCACCCTCCAGGAGCAGATCTACATCACCCGGGGCGAGCTGGCGACCGTGGAAGGGCAGCCCCGCCCGCAGGTCACCACCCGGCTCCGCGTCAGCCTCTTCTGGCTGGGCAAGGAGCCGATGGTGAAGCGGAAGGAGTACCTCCTCAAGCTCGGCTCGGCGCGGGTGACCTGCCGGGTCGAGGAGGTCCTCCGGGTCATGGACGCCTCGACGCTCGGCACCACCGAGCAGCGGAACGCGATCCAGCGCCACGACGTGGCCGAGTGCGTGCTCCGCCTCGACCGCGCCATAGCCTGCGACCTCGCCGAGGATGTCGCGGCCACCAGCCGCTTCGTGATCGTGGACGACTACGAGATCCGTGGCGGCGGTATCGTGCGGGAGGCGATGACAGACCGGCAGACCTCGGTGCGCGACCGGGTGATGCTCCGGAACTACAAGTGGGAGCCCAGCAACATCCAGCCGGAGCACCGGGCGGAGAAGTACAATCAGAAGGCCTCGCTGATCCTGGTGACGGGCGAGCACGAGCATGACCGGAAGGGTGTGGCCAAGGCGCTCGAGGAGAAGCTGTTCCAGGACGGCAAGGTGGTCTACTTCCTCGGCATCGGGAACGTGCTCTACGGTGTGGACGCCGACATCGAGCGCAAGCAGGAGAACCGGCTGGAGCACATGCGCCGCCTCGCGGAGGTCGCCAACCTGATGCTCGACGCCGGCATCATCCTGGTCGTCGCGGCGGCGGAGCTGCGGCAGGACGACCTCGAGGTAATCAAGACCGCGGTGCAGCCCGACTGGATCGAGACGGTCTGGGCCGGCGACACGATCACGACCGATCTCAGCGTGGACCTGCAGCTCCCCGGCGGCGCCATCCCCGAGGCCGTGGACCGGCTGAAGGCGCACCTCCAGGACAAGGGAGTCATCTTCCGCCCATGGTGAGTCCCAAGCTGTGCTCCGCGGTGGTGGATCTGGTGCGCGAGGCCGGCCGGGCCACGATGACCTACTACGACGCCCCCGAGGCGCTCGGCGTTCGCGAGAAGGACGACAAGAGTCCCGTGACCCTGGCGGACGAGGTGGCGCACGGGATCCTGGTCGAAGGGCTTCGCCATCTGGACCCGTCCACTCCGGTGATCTCCGAGGAGGCCGCGGCCGACGACTTCGAGACTCGTCGCGCGTGGCGCCGATTCTGGCTGGTGGACCCGCTCGACGGTACCAAGGAGTTCATCAAGCGCCGGGCCGAATTCACGGTCAACGTCGCGCTCGTCGACGAGGGCGAGCCGGTGCTCGGTGTGGTCGGGGCGCCGGCACTCGACCTGATGTACTGGGCGGTGAAGGGCGAGGGGGCCTGGCGGGAAGCGAAGCGTGCCCCGGCGGAGCGGATCTACTCCGTCCCGCCCGAGCCGGGCGCGCCGCTCACTGTGGTAGAGAGCCTCTCGCACCCATCGGCGGAGCTGGAGGAGTATCTCAAGACCATCCCGGTGGGTCGGCGGGTCAAGGCGGGCAGCTCGCTCAAGTTCTGCTGGGTGGCCGAGGGCAAGGCGGACATCTACCCTCGACTGGGCCCCACGATGGAGTGGGACGTGGCGGCGGGTGACTGCGTGTACCGCCAGTCCGGGCGGCACGGTGAGCGGCCCTCGCCGCTCACCTACAACAAGCCCGATCTCCGTAACCCGAGCTTCGTGATCGGCCTGTGAGCGCCGTGGCCGCCCCGGCGCCGCGAACGGGAACCGCGGCCCCCGTTCTCTGGTTTACCGGGCTCTCGGGGTCCGGCAAGAGCACCATCGCCGTCCGGGTGCAACAGGAGCTGCTCCGACGGGGTGTCGATGTCGAGTACATCGACGGCGACGCGCTGCGTGAGGTGTTCCCCAAGACGGGCTTCAGCCGGGAGGAGCGGGAGGAGCACCTCCGCCGGACCGGCTACATGGCGAGCCGCCTCGCGGCTCACGGCGTCACGGTGGTCGCCTCGTTCGTCTCGCCCTACCGCGAGTCGCGCGACTTCATCCGGAAGCACTGCCCCGGCTTCGTGGAGATCTACGTCGCCACCTCGCTGGAGGAGTGCGAGCGGCGGGATGTGAAGGGACTCTACGCCCGGGCGCGTCGCGGTGAGATCCGGAACTTCACGGGGATCGATGATCCGTATGAACCGCCCGACCACCCCGAGCTGACGCTCGACACCCGCGCGCTGACCGTGGATCAGTGCGTCTCGCGGGTTCTGGAAATCTTCGGAAGGAAGGACTGATGGCAGCGATCGCGATGGACCATCTCGACCAGCTCGAGAACCGGAGCGTGCACATCCTGCGGGAGGCGTACGCCAACTTCAAGAACCTGGGCATGCTGTGGTCCATCGGGAAGGACAGCACGGTGCTGCTCTGGCTCGCGCGGAAGGCGTTCTTCGGCCACGTGCCGATCCCCCTGGTCCACATCGACACCGCCTACAAGATCCCGGAGATGATCGAGTACCGGGACCGGCTCGCGCTGGAGTGGAACCTGACCATGATCGTGGGTCAGAACCGGGAGGCGCTGGCGGACAAGCGCACGTTTCCCGACGGTGCCATCGACCGCATTGCCTGCTGCAAGGCGCTCAAGACCGACGCGCTCAAGCACACCCTGAGCGGCGAGTGGCCCCGCTACCGTCTCAACCACAGCAAGAAGGCCTACGAGCTGGACCGCAACACGGAGGCGTTCACCGGCGTCATCGTGGGCGCGCGGGCCGACGAGGAGGGGAGCCGCTCCAAGGAGCGCTACTTCTCGCCCCGCAACGCGCAGTCCCACTGGGACGTGGGCGACCAGCCGCCGGAGTTCTGGAACCAGTACAAAACCGACTTCGCGCCGGGGACGCACCTCAGGATCCACCCGCTGCTCGACTGGACCGAGCTCAACATCTGGGAGTACATCCGGAGGGAGAACATCCCCACGGTCTCGCTCTACTACGACCAGGGGACCGGGAAGCGCTATCGCTCGCTCGGCTGCTGGCCCTGCACCCATGCGGTGGATTCGGGCGCCGTCAACGTGGACGACATCATCCTGGAGCTGCAGTCGGGCAAGTTCGCGAACATCGCGGAGCGCTCGGGACGGGCGCAGGACAAGGCGGACGGCGGAGGGCTGGAGACGCTGCGGCGCGACGGGTACATGTAAGCCGCGCCATGCTGCCCAACTTTCTGGTCATCGGCGCAGCCAAGGCCGGAACCACGGCCCTGTACTGGTATCTGGCGGAGCACCCGGCGGTCTTCATGAGCCGGGTCAAGGAGACCAACTACTTCGCCTACGGGGTGGACGGGCAGGGCAAGCTGGTCTACGGCGATCCCGACGTCCATCAGTTCCCGGTGAAGACGATCGCCGACTACGAGGCGCTGTTCGCGGACACCGGCGACGCTCGGGCGGTAGGCGAGGCCTCACCGATCTACCTGGAGTGCCCCCAGGCGCCGGGCCGGATCCGGGCGACGCTCCCGGACGTCCGGCTCGTCTGCTGTCTGCGCCACCCGGTGGAGCGCGCCTACGCCGACTACCTGATGTACCTCTGGCGCCGGGGCCGGCGCTTCGAGCCCGCACGCGATCTCACCCCGGATGCGATCTGGGCCCGCCCGGACTCGCGCTGGATGGACGTGAGCCGGTATCATGCCCAGCTAGCGCGTTACTACGAGATCTTTCCTCGCGACCGGATCCACGTCTTCCTCCTCGACGATCTCAAGCGAAGCATGGTGGACGCGGTGCAGGGAGTCTACCGCTTCCTGGCGATCGATCCTGCGTTCGTGCCCGACCTCGAGACGGCTCACAACGTCGGCGGGGTGCCGGCGAGCCGCACCCTTGAATCCTTTCTCACCAATCGGAGCCTCAGGGCGGTGGTGGAGCCCTGGATCCCGAAGCGGGCCGCCGACTGGGTCCGGCGGATCCGCACCAGCAACATGCGCAAGGCGCCGCCGCTGCCCCCGGAGCTTCGGAAGGAGCTCACTTCACGCTTCCGGGAGGACATCGTGCGGACCTCGGGGCTCATCGGGCGCAGCCTCGATCACTGGCTGTAGCGACTCGCCTCCAGGCCCGCCCGCCGGAGGAGACACACCGAGGGTAAATCGATGGCGATCCCAACCACGGCCGAGCGCCCCAGGCGAAAGCCGGCCTGGGCCACCCTGGCGGGAAACGTCGCGCTGGCGCTGCTCGCACTGGGGGTCGCGCTGTTCCTGGCTGAGCTGATGGTGCGCCTGACCGGGTTCAGTTACACGGTGTACGTCTGGACCGATCCCGTCCGCGGCATGGCACACATCCCCGGGGCGAAGAGCGTGCGCCAGAGCAACGGGCGGCCCTGGGTCGAGATCAACAGCGACGGCTGGCGGGGACCCGAGGTGCCGCTCGCCGCTGCCCCGGGGACCTTCCGCATCGCGCTCCTGGGAGACTCCTACATCGAGGCCTTCGAGGTTCCGTTCGAGAAAACGGTCGGCGAGCTCCTCGAAGGCCGCCTGTCGGCCCTGCGAGGGACGCCGGTCGAGGTGCTGAACTTCGGCCATGGCGGCTACGGCACCACCCAGGAGCTGCTCACGCTGCAGCACGAGGTCTGGAAGTACTCGCCCGACCTGGTGCTGCTGGCCGTGACCACCGGCAACGATATCTCCGACAACTCCCGCCGGCTGAAGGGGATCGACTACGTCCCCTATCATGTGTTCCAGGGCGACCGGCTCGTGCTGGACACGAGCTTTCGCCAGTCCGAGGGCTATCGCAGCCGGGCGCTCTGGACCCAGCGCCTGCTCGTCCTGATTCAGCACTCGCGTCTCGCT
>DATLHD010000093.1:0-3182 GCA_035540075.1 Gemmatimonadales bacterium | reverse complement strand
GCGGTGAAGCGGACGGCATCCTCCTTCTGGTCGTAGCTGAAGCTGCCCCAGGCATCGGCCTGGTTGCTCAGGATGATGGTCCAGTCCTCGGCGGTGGGAATCATGTGGAGGCCGTAGCGACCGGCCGACAGCTCCTTGCCGCCAACCCGGATCGGAGAGGAAACCTCGAGGACGGTGTTCTCGTTCGCTCCGGCGCGCCAGACCGAGTCGTAGGGGACGAGCTTGCCCCAGATCTCACGGCCTTTCACTCCGGGGCGGTCGTAGGTGACGCCGATGGTGGTGAGTCCGACCGTCTGGCTGACGGTGGCACGCTGGCTGGCCTTGGGGAGGACCAGGTTGGGAACCTGGGCAGCGAGGTCCAGAGGCAAGCCGAAGACGGCGCAGGCCAGGGCGCAGGAGACGAACGAGGAACGCATGCGAGGCTCCGAGCGGGAGGGGGTGTACAGCACTACGTGGCGGGAAGCGAACTGGTTTACCGGGATGGTCCGTTCATCTGCTGCCCTCCCTTCGCCAGCTCCGGCGCCAGCGGCTCCCTGGTCGTCTGTTCGATGGTCAGCCCCTCCGGCAGCTCGTCCACGGTCGCCCCCAGCTCCCTGAACCGGCGCGCCGTCGCCAGCACTCGGGTTTCCAGTGAGCCCACGGTGCGGTTGTAGCTCTCCACCGCGCGGTCCAGCGCGCGCCGGAGGTCCTCGAAGTGCCCGGCCATCGTGCCGACCCGCTCATGGAGCAGGCGTCCGAGGTCGCTGATCTCCTGCGCGTTCTGGGCGATGCGCTCCTGGCGCCACCCGTAGGCGATCGCGCGCAGCAACGCGATGAGCGTGGTCGGACTGGCGGGGATCACCTGCTGGCTCACCCCGAACTCGATGAGCGAGGGATCGTGCCGGCACGCCGCGCTGAAGAAGGTCTCCCCAGGAAGGAACATCACCACGAAATCCGGCGTGGGCTGGAACTGGATCCAGTAGGCCTTGCTGCCCAGCGCGGTCATGTGGTCCCGCACCTGGCGGGCGTGATCGCGAAGCAGGCGCTCGCGGGTGGTATCATCCCCGGGACCGTCCATCGCGTCGAGGTAGGCGGCCATGGGCGCCTTGGCGTCCACCACGACGGTCTTGCCGCCGGGGAGTCGGATCACCAGGTCCGGCCGGAGCGAGCCACCTTCTCCCAATGCGGTCACCTGTTCCTCGAAGTCGCAGTAGTCCAACATCCCCGCCAGCTCCACCACCCGGCGCAGCTGGATCTCGCCCCAACGACCCCGCACCTGCGGTGCCCGGAGCGCGCGGGCCAGGTTCCCGGTCTCGGCCTGGAGGGCCTGGTGGGCCTGGCCCATGGCCTTGAGCTGCTCGATCAGTCCCGCGTGGGAGGCGACCCGCTCCTTCTCGACTTCGCGAATCCGGCCGTCCACCCGCTCCAGCGCGGCGGTGATCGGACGGACCAGGTCGTCCACCGCCCGCCGGCGCAGCTCCAGCTCCGATGCCGCTGACCGCCGGGCTTCGGACAGCTTCGTCTCCGCCAACTCGAGAAAGGAGCGGTTGTTCAGCCGGAGAGCCTCCGCCGAGAGCGCGCCGAACGCCTCCCGCAGCCGGGCTTCGCCTTGCCGCTCGGCCTCGAGCCGGGCGAGAATGCGGACGGTGGCGATCCGCCCCGCGAGCCAGGCGACCAGGGCGCCGACGACGAGGCCGAGGGCGGCCCCGAACAGAAAGGAATCGATGTCCATACGCGCCTCGGGCTGGAGTGCGGTCCAACGATGTGTCCTCGCCGCGCTGCTGACGGCGTGTGCGGGGAGAGCGCCGGAGGCGCCGCCCCCGGCCGGCGGGCTCGGCAGGACAGTCCTGCTGATCTCGATCGATGGTTTCCGGTGGGACTATCTCGATCGCGGGCTCACGCCCAACCTGTCACGTCTCGCGCGCGAGGGGGTGCGTGCCGAGGCGTTGGTGCCGGTGTTCCCCACCAAGACTTTTCCCAATCACTACACGATCGTCACCGGGCAGTACCCGGCTAGGCACGGGATCGTGAGCAATGTACTCACTGCCCCTGACATAGGCCGTCGACTGAGCCTGTTCGACCGCGAGGCGGTGCGGGACGCGAGCTTCTACCTGGCCGAGCCGATCTGGGTGACTGCGGAGCGACAGGGGCGGCGGACCGCGCCGCTCTTCTGGCCCGGCAGCGAGGCGCCGATCGGCGGCGTGCTGCCGAGCTACAGCCTGCCGTTCGACGGCGAGATGCCGGATACCGCCAGGATCGGCTGGATGCTCGATCGCCTCGCCCTTCCGGCCCAGGAGCGCCCCGTGTTCCTCACCCTGTACTTCAGCCTGGTCGACGACGCGGGACACGAACATGGCCCGGACGCGCCCGCGACAGACACTGCCATCGTGGCGGCGGACAGGCTGATCGGCCGGGTGATGGCGGGCCTCGAGCGGATCGGGCGCGGCGACGTCAACGTCCTGGTCGTGTCCGACCATGGCATGGCCTCGACCGGACCCGAACGGGTGATCTGGCTTGACGAGTACCTGGCGGGGGACGCGATGGAGGTGGACGAGATGAACACCCTCCTCACCGCCTGGCCCGCGCCAGGGATGGAGGACTCGGTCCATCGGGCGCTCGAGCGCGCGCCGCACCTCACCGTGTACCGGCGAGGCGAGCTTCCGAAGCGATATCGCCTCGAAGGACCGCGCATCGCTCCGATCGTGGCTGTCGCGGACGAGGGCTGGACGATCAGCCGGCGCACGGCGGAGGATCCGTCGCCGACGATCATCCGCGGGAACCATGGCTACGATGATACCCTGGCTTCCATGCGGGCCATCTTCGTCGCCCGCGGACCCGCGTTCCGGCGAGGCCTCCGGGTCCCGGCCTTCCGGAACGTCCACCTCTATCCTCTCATGGCGAACGTGCTGGGCATTCAGCCAAGGGAGAGCGACGGCTCACTCGACACGCTCCGAGCCGTGCTGAGCACTTCAGCGCCCGTACAGTAGCCGGACGAAGACCCGCGTGCCCTAGTCGCTCAGCTTCTCCAGCGCGAACTGGACGGCGAGACCGGTCCCGCTCCAGAGCTGGATGTCTGAGCCGGCGCCGTAGCGAGTGGGCACGAGGCGTCCACCCTCGATCCGGTAGCTCCACAGCTCGCTGTGCTCCAGCCCCGACGCGTGTACCGCAGCGAGCGTCTTCCGGAGCGCGCCCGCGAAGCGGCC
>DATLHD010000092.1:0-4031 GCA_035540075.1 Gemmatimonadales bacterium | reverse complement strand
GGGCTCGATTGGCGGCTCGGGCGCGCGCTGGGCGACTGGGTGTGGCTGCTGGTGCTGATCGCGCCGCCGCTGCTGGTCGGGTTGCGACGGAGGGTGACTCTGTCTCGCCGCCGGCGCGTCCAGGCGCCGCTGGGAGACCTGAGGAGCGCCGAGGAAGAGCTCGAGGCGGTCGTGCGCACGCTGGTGCCGGACCCGGAGCGTCGTACGGGCGCGGGGCTCGCGGCGGCCGTGCGTGCGGCAGGGGCGGATTCGGCGCTGGCGACACGACTCGCGACGGTGCGCGAGCGGCTGCTGGCCCGGCGATACGGACCCGGCGCCGGCGGGCCGGAGGACGCCGCGCTGGCCGGTGAGGCTCGGGAGATCGCCACCCGACTCGGCGGATCGCTTCGGAGGCGGTCGGCACGGAGCCTGGCCGCACTGTCCGTCGCCGTCGCGCTGTGGTCCTCGGGCCTGCGGGCGCAGGCACCGTCGCCTGAGGCCTTGTACGAGCAGGGCTCGCTCTCCGCTGCCGCCGAGGAGTTCGCGCACCGGGCCGCACGCGAGCCCGCCGTGGCAGCCCACTGGTACAATCTCGGCGCGGCCTACTATCGGCTGGGCCAGGATGGACGCGCCCGGGCCGCCTGGCTGCAGGCTCGCCGACTCGCCCCGCGCTCCAGCTCCGTCGCCCAGGCGCTGCGCATGACGCCTCCACCGGACGCGACCTCGGCACGGTGGACCTGGACGCCACCCGTCTCCGCCGAGGAGCTGCTCCTGCTCGGCGCGCTGGGATGGATCGCCGGCTGGCTGGGATGGACGTTGCGCCCGCAGGTCCGGGAGCGCTGGCTGATCCTGCTGGTCTTTTCCGCGGCTGCGCTGGTCGCCGGTCTTGCCTTCCGGAGCTGGCTCCGGGAGCCGCTCGCCGTCGTGCTGGATCGCACCACGCTCAGGCTGTCGCCACACGGCCTCGCGCCCCCCGTCGCCGCACTCGAGTCCGGCAGCGCCGTCTGGATCCTTCGCCGCTCACCGGGCTGGGTCATGGTGGAGGCGCCGGGCTCGCAGCGTGGATGGCTCGCGGACGAGGCGGTGGCCGCCGTCGGCGGCTAGATTTTCACGATGCCCCGCCGTATCGCCATCCTGCCTGACGCCGTGGCCGATCAGATCGCCGCGGGCGAGGTCGTCGAGCGCCCCGCTTCGGTGGTGAAAGAGCTGGTGGAGAACGCGCTGGATGCGGGCTCCCGGCACGTGCGCGTGGAGCTGGAGCAGGGTGGCAAGACCTTGGTGCTGGTGAGCGACGACGGTACCGGCATGGGCAGGGAAGACGCCGTGCTTGCGCTCGATCGCCACGCAACGAGCAAGGTGCGGAGCATGGCCGATCTCGTCGGTGTCGGCACCTTCGGCTTCCGGGGCGAAGCGCTCCCCGCCATCGCCTCCGTCTCCCGTTTCACGCTCACCACCTCCGAAGGTGACGGCACCGCAACCGAGCTGAGCGTCACCGGCGGGAGGCTCGATCGAGTGGCCGAGGGCGTCCGCCAGCGGGGCACCACCATCGCCGTCCGCGCCATCTTCTTCAACACCCCCGCTCGCCGAAAATTTCTCCGCTCCGTCTCCAGCGAGACTCGCGCGGCCCACGAGGTGCTGACCACCCTCGCCCTGGCGCACCCGGCGGTGGGCGTCGAGCTCCATGTGGACGGGAGTTGCCGGCTCATGGTGCCCGCGGGTCAGACGCTGGAGGATCGGCTACCCGCGGTGTGGGGCCAGGAGCTCGCGGCGACGCTGGTGCCGGTGAGCTATGCCGCGGGCGCATTCCGGATCTCCGGATTCGTTCAGCGCCCGGGCGACGCCCAGCCGACCGGACGCCGCACCCAGCTCTTCGTCAACGGCCGGCCGTTCAAGGATCCGTTCCTGGTGCGCGCGGGAGAGGCCGGCTACCGCTCCGCCATCCACCCCGGCGACCGGCCGTCGCTGCTCTTGAACGTGGAGGTCGCACCCGGCGACGTGGACGTGAACGTGCATCCGGCCAAGCTGGAGGTGCGCTTCCGCGACCGCATCGGCGTCGAGCGGGTGATCGAGGAGGCGGTGCGGGATGCGCTCGGTGCGCTCACCGCAGCGGTGCACGTGGGCGACTGGCGACCGGGAGGGTACGCGACGAGGCCGCCGGAGCCCGCCGGCGGCCAGCTGGTGGACGGGATCGATCTCTTCAATCATCCGGACGCCGAGAGCGTGCCCGACAGCGTCGGCGCGGAGTCGACCTCGGGCTTCTCCGTGCCGCTCCTCCAGGTGTTCGACACCTATATCATGTACGAGGCACCGGAGGGCGTGGTCATCGTGGACCAGCACTCCGCTCACGAGCGAGTACTCTACGAGGCGGTCATGGCCCAGCTCACCGGCGCGGACGCGCCGGCGCAGCGGCTGCTGCTGCCGCTCACGCTGGAGCTCACCGATGAGGAGCTCGACGCGGTGGACTCGCACGGCGAGGCGCTCCAGCGCATCGGGTTCGAGGTGGAGCCGTTCGGTGGGCAGGCGGTGGTGATCCACACGGTTCCGTCGCCGCACCCGCGCTTCGATGCGGCGACGTGCTTCCGCGAAACGATCGCGGACCTGGCGCGGGGGCGCTTCGGCGGCTGGGCCAACCGACTGGAGCGCTTCGCGGCCACCTACGCCTGCCGCGCGGCGGTAAAGGCGGGCCAGCACCTGGACGAGCGAGAGATGCGCGAACTGCTGTTGCGCCTCTTCGCGACCGATCTGCCGCCGCACGACGTGCACGGCCGGTCCACGATCGTTCAGCTGCCGCGGGAGGAGCTGGAGCGCCGGTTTGGTCGGCGGTAGGGTCCCGGTCCTGGTGGGGCCGACCGCGGTGGGAAAGACCGCGGTCGCCCTGGCGCTGTCGGCCCACTGGCCGCTGGAGGTGATCTCCGCCGACTCCCGTCAGATCTACCGCCGGCTCGATGTCGGGACCGCGAAGCCGACGCCGAGGGAGCGCGCGCGCGTTCCTCACCACGGCCTGGACGTCGTCGAGCCCGGAACCCGATACAGCGCGGGTCGCTTCGCGCACGAAGCCGCCGGGTGGATCGCCGAGGTGCGGAACCGGTCGAGGCTCCCGATCATCGTGGGAGGCACGGGACTCTATGTCCGGGCGCTCGCCGAAGGGCTCTTCCATGAGCCGGAGCTGGACCCGGCTCGGCGGCGGTCGCTCGACGCGTTCACCGCCCGGCTCGAGCCGCTGGAGCTGCTGCGCTGGGCCGGTCGCCTCGACCCGGGATTCCGCGGAGGCGGGCGACAGCGGGCCTCCCGCGCGATCGAGGTGGCGCTGCTCACCGGCCACCCGCTCACCCACTGGCAGGAGGCCGCCCGCTCCGCCGGAGTCATCCGACCCTGGTACGTGGTGCTCACCGTGCCCCGGCCGGTTCTGCACCAGCGGATCGCCCGCCGGGCGGAGGAGATGGTGCGCCGGGGGGTGATCGAGGAGGTGGCGGCGGTGCTGGCGGAGGGCCATTCGCCGGCGGCGCCCGGCCTGGACGGGATCGGCATTCGGGAAGCGGTGGAGTACCTTCACGGCGGCCGCCCGCGCGGGAGCGTCGCCGACGCGATCGCGGTGAGCACGCGACAGTACGCGAAGCGGCAGGAGACGTGGTTCCGACGTCAGCTGGCGGGCGACGTGGTGACGCTCGACGCGACCAGGCCACCGGAGAAGGTGGCTGGAGAGATTGCGAGGCTATGGGCGGGAGCCTGCGAGACGCACTAGCATTCGCAATGCCGAAGGAGCAATCCCATTCTGACAGCCCATCAGCTTAAGCGTTGGCCATGCGGAGAACTTGCAGAAGCGGGTCGCGGATAAGTCATAAACTTCTCCGCTCGCCACCTACACACCTGGGACATGGGGACGCTTCCCTATCGTCGCGCCCATCTGTACCGGCCAATTGTTGAAATCTGATGAGTTTGTGTACTGCGTTCCTATTCTGGCCGGTACTTCTCCACTCTGCCGATGGTTATAATCACCCCCCACGCTAGGGATAGGCCACTCACCAACCCGGCGATGCTTCGCGTAGTTCGCT
>DATLHD010000091.1:0-9385 GCA_035540075.1 Gemmatimonadales bacterium | reverse complement strand
AGCACCGACATGGCGACCGCGGCGTCCAGATCGGTCTGCAGCGCCAGGTACACCGCCAGCGGCATCGTCTGGGTGACGCCCGGCATGTTCCCGGCGAAGGTGATGGTGGCGCCGAACTCCCCGAGCGCACGGGCCCAGGTCATCGCGGCGCCGGCGAGCAGCGAGGGGAAGGCCAGCGGGAGCATGACACGGAACAGCGTCCTCGAGGGCGAGGACCGGAGGGTGGCCGCCGCGTCCAGGTACCGCTGGTCCACCTCGGTCAGGCCGGCGCGGGTGGCCGCGATGAAGAACGGCGCCGCCACGAACACCTGCGCCACCACCACCGCGAGCGTGGTGAAGGGGATCGAGAGGCCGAACGCGGCGAGCGTGGCGCCCGCCAGCCCCTGCCTGCCGAACGCCAGCAGCAATCCGACACCGGCGACGGTCGGGGGCAGCACCATGGGCAGCTCCAGCATGGTCTCGATGAGCCGCTTGCCGGGAAAGGTCCTCGTCGCCAGCAGGTACGCGATCGGGAGGCCCAGCAATGTCACCGCCAGAGTGGCGAAAACACTGGTGAGCAGACTGAGTCGCAGGGCTTCGAGGAGCGCGTCGTCCCGGAGGCGCTCCAGGAGCTGGCCGGGCGGCACCCGGAGCACGAGGGCAACGACAGGAAGGCCCAGCAGGGTGACGAGCACCGCGGATGCGACGACGTGGAGGCCGAGCGCGAGACGGTCCGACGCGCGGCCCGAAGTCAGGGTGGAGCCCATCTCAGGGCCTCGTTTCGGCCGGCGTCAGTCCATGCCTCGCCAGCACCCGCCGCCCTTCTGGACCCAGGAGCAGCGCGAGAAAGGCCCTGGCCGCCGCCGAGTCCGCGGTGCCGGTGAGGACCGCGATCGGATAGCTCGCCAGGACATTCGCGTCGTCGGGGATCTCGAGCACCGTAACACCAGGAGCCACTCGCGGTGTGACGTCCGAGTGGTAGACGACGCCGGCATCGGCCTCGCCGAGCTGAACCTTGGCGACGACAGACTTCACGTTCTCCTCCTGGGAGACCACGTTTGCCAGGACGCTGTCCCCGTAGGCGGGCGGGAACCCCGGGCGTCGCTCGAGCCGGCGGAACATCTCCCGGGTGTACTTGCCGACCGGCACGGCCTCGGCGGCCACGACGAGCTTCACGCCCCCGCGGGCGAGGTCCTGCAGCTCGCGGACGTGTCCGGGATTCGACTTCGGCAGGATCACCACCAGCCGGTTGTGGGCGAAGATCGTCGATGGGCCGGCCGTGAGGTGGCGCTCCCGTACATAGTCCATCCATCGCTGGTCCGCGGAGGCGAAGACGTCGGCCTTGGCGCCCTGCTCGAGCTGGACCGCGAGCTGCTGGGAGCCCGCGAAGTTGTAGCGCACCCGGGTCGGCAGTGAGTCCTGTTCCATCAGCTTGCCGAGCTCGCCGAACGCGTCGGTCAGCGAGGCCGCCGCGTAGACGGTGATCTCGCGTGGCGCCGCGCTCGTCTGTGCGCGGAGCGCCGGCACCGCCGTGAGCAAGAGGAGGAGACCCGCGCCAATCCGCTTCAACGCGAAGACTCCTTCCCGATCATGATCTCGGTGGACTTGATGACGGCCAGCACCTCGTCGCCCACCCGCAGGCCTAGGCGCTCGGCGGACCCGCGCGTGATCACGGAGACCACCTGCTGGTCGCCCACGGCCAGCGTCACCTCCGCCATGACGCCTTCCACGGTCAGGGCGAGGATGCGGCCCCGGAGCTGGTTCCTGGCGCTGAGGTCGATGCCTGCGAGATCGGGATGAGAGGTTGTGCCCAGCGCACGGTCGAGGTCGCGGTGGTCGAAGAGCCACTTTCGCCCGACCCGTCTGCCGGGCAGCCGGCCTTCGCGAGCGAGAGCTTGGACGCGCTTGACATTGAGCCGGAGGTGACGGGCGACTTCATCGGCGCTCAGAAGGTCCATAGGTGTCCTTTAGATGACTCTAAGTTACCCTACGATACCCTCAATAGCTTCCGCTGTCACCCTGAACGAAGTGAAGGGGACCATGTCTGGCATGGCCCCCTTCGCTACGCTCAGGGTGACAATGAGGCTAGATCAGGCGGTGCGTTCCGCGGTCCAGTCGCGGAAGAGCTCACCGCAGTACTCCACCTTCTGCGAGCTGACGGTCATCACCCGCCGGCCGTCGACCAGCACGGCGAAGGCGCAGAACTGGGCGACGGTGGGCTTGCCGTTGGGGCCGGTGCACTCCCGGATCGCCTGGCTGTTCACCGTGATCCATACCGAGGTGCCCGGATGCTGGCGCTGCCACGCGGCGCAGCGGGCGCCCACGTCGGGGTCCACCTGGATGCCTTCGGGCTGGACCACGATGCGGGACACCTTGGGGGTGGCGCCCGCGCGCGGCTTGCCGCCTGGGGCCGGCGCGGAGTCCGCAGGCGACTGGCCCGCGGCGGGCCGGACGAATTGCCATGGGGTGCAGTTCTCGGGGGCGAGTCGCCCCCGGGTCATCGCGGCGACGCAGGAGTAGCCCGACGCCGTCTGCCCCGGCGCGGGCGCGGGGATGTGGAGGGTATCGGAGTGCTCGTCCGCGGGCACGGTCGCCACCTGGGACTGGGCGCCGTCGCTGATGCCGACTTCGACGCGGGTGGATTCCGCGAGCTCGGGACCGCGCGGCTGGACCATCCGCCAGTTGACCACGACGCGCAGCGAGTCGCCCTCCTGCTCGATCGCGGATTGCACGTCGCTCACCTCGACCGCGCGCGGCAGGATCGGCCGCTTCACCGGCACCAGGAAGCGAACGGCAACCAGACCCGCGGCGACGACGAACAGCAGCGGCACGATCAGCCGTCGGCATCCGCCCGGGCGCTTCACCGGATCGATGTCCACGATCTTGCCCTTGGGGGTCACTGGCGGCCGAGCCCCAGGGCGTCGACACCCTGTTCGAAGACGATGTCCACCGGGATGCCCTTGCCGCCGAGTCGGTCGAGGTCGGACTGGACCGGACCGGCGATCTTGCCCCGCTCGGCCATAAAGTGCTTCACGCCCTCGTAGTCGCCGTCTCCCTGCAGCCGCAGGATGGTGCCGGCCATCGAGTCCACCGCCGAGCGCATGCGGGTGAAGTCCACCCGGTAGCGGCCGGTCGCCGAGTCGCGGGTGAACGCGCCGCGGTCCTGGAGGAAGGAGAGCTCGGCCGCGTTGGCCAGACCGTGCGCGTTGGCCGCGCCGAAGCGGATGGAGCGGAGGATCCCGGCCAGGAAGGTCACGTAGTTGTCGTCGAGATCGGCGTCCGGCATCTCGCCCTGCTGCTGGAGCCTGGTGATCATGTAGAGCCCGAGGATGTCGGCTTTGCCTTCCTCCAGCGCGCCGGCCTGTTCCTTGAGCGCGTCCCGCACCGTGCCCTTGCCGTTGATCGTGTTCTTCACGCCCAGCCCGTGCGCCACCTCATGGAACATGATGTTGGCGAAGAACGCGTCGAACGCGATGTGCTGCTGCTGGTCGTCGGCGATCAGCTCCTTCCCGATCGGCACCAGGATCTTGTCGAACTTGGCGCGCATCGCGTTCTTGAGCTGCAGCCGACGGGTGCCCTTCTTCAGCTGAACCTGCTCGTCGTTGGGCAGGTTGATCGCGATGGTCTTGGATCCGGCATTGGCCTGGCCGGTGTAGTAGACGGCGTCGTAGGCGTTGAGGTCGGAATCGGTGCCGGGCTTCTCCCGCTTGTACGCATCGGGCACCGGCAGACCGCGCTGCAGGCCTGGCAGGAGCTTCGCGTACCGGGCGAGCCGCTCGCTCCAGGCCCGGTCCTTGACGAGGACGTAGGACTCGTGCGCGGCCTTGTAGCCGAAGAGGGCGTCGTCGTAGGTCTCGATCGGGCCGATTACGATGTCGAGCGCGTTCCGCTTCATGTCCAGCCAGGCCATGTCGCTGGGCTGGTAGTCGTCAGTCTCGATCGCGCCGGCCCTGAGCTCCAGATACTTCTTGAGACCGGGGTCGTCGGCCAGCCCGGCGGCCTCACGGAGCTTCCCCGCAGCCCGGCGTGACGCCTCGGCGAAGGCCTTATGGTAGGGCACGGCCACGAGTCCGCCGGTGGAATCCCGCCGCACGATCGTGTAGTGGCTACGCAGCGCCGCCCCCCCGTCGGGCGCGGCCTTCGCGGCCGCCTCGAACTGCTCCTTCGTCATATCGGCGGGATAAAACGCGGCCCCGTCGGGGTGCGGTCCGACGCCGGTCACGAAGGCCGCGTTGTCGTCGAGGCGGTCCCAAGGGCCGTAGTTGATGAGGACGTACTCACGGGTCGCTGAGTCGCGCACGGCAGCGAGGAGGGAGTCTCTCGCGGGATAGACCTCCTGCCAGAAGATGGTGTCCATCTCCTGAGCCGCCTCGATCAGCAGCGGGATCATGCGCCGTTCCCGCTCGCTCAGTCCGCTCAAGTCGGGCGTGAGCCGGACCGGCGTATACTGGGCCAGCTTCTGCTCGATCGTCGGCCGGTCGCTCGCCTCTTCAACCGCACCGGCCTCCCCGTTACCTCCGCCGCACCCGCCCGCGCTCAACGCCAATACCGACGCCCAGAAGGGAATGCCTCGCCTCATGCGCTCCGACCGCCGTGAGAGAACCTAGGCCAGCTCGATCTGCCCCTCGACCGCGATGTCGGTCGGGAGCCCTTCCAGCTTCATGTCGATCCGGGCCTGCAGGACCTCACGCCCCGTCAGCTTGCCCGACTCCAGTGCTGCCTGTACCGCCTTTTCCACCTCGCGCTGGGCCGTTACCCCGAAGTGCTTGAGCAGTTTGCGGAGCGAGATGTTGAACCGTTCCTCGTCCATGAGAGCCTCGATGCCGTGGTTCCCTATCCTACACGGCCCGGCCCCCGTGCTGAACCCTCAGCGGCCTTCGAGCTCCCGCTCGCCGGGGGTGTGCCGCTGGGCCCGGCCCTCGCCCGGGTGGGTCTTGGCTTCGTGGTAGCGCTCTCCCTTGAGCCGGACGAAGGTGACGAAGCGCTCGTACTCCTCCTCGGACAGCGCGTCGGCGATCCCGGGGATGAGTCCCTTGACCAGGGTGATTCGCTCTTCCAGCGCGAGCGCGGCCGCCCGGTCCACCAGATCGCGGATCGCGGGGTGGTTCATCCAGGCGGTCTCGGGCGAGGTGGTCATGATCAGCTCCGGGCTGGGGCCGAGTGAGGAGAGGGGGCCGCAGATGCGGCCCCCGATGTTTGTTGAATGCGTTGCGATCAGTCGGTGCCGAGCCTGATCCGCTCCACGCGCCGGTTCTGGGCCCGGGCGTTGTAGATGCGAAGGGTCACGATGCTGCCGGGCTTCTCGGCCATGAGCGCCTTGCGGAGATCCGCCTCGGTGCGCACCGCCTTGCCCTCCACCGAGAGGATGATGTCCGGGCCGCCCCGCTGAGGATCGTCGACCAGCACCTCCCACGAGGGCCCTCCCGGCACCACGTCCGTGACGATCAAGCCGCGAGTGTCGGCGGGCAGCTGGAGCTCGGCCGCGGCGTCCGGGCTCACCGGCTCGACGCTGATCCCGAGCCGGTTCATCGCGACGCCGTCGTCCGAGGCGTCGTCCACCACACCCGAGTCCGCCCTGGCGGCGACCTGGGGCGAGTCGTTCAGCTCCTGGAGCTTGACGTCGACCGTCTTCCGCACGCCGCCCTTCCGAGCCACTTGGACCTTCACCATCTCGCCCGGCTTCCGGAAGCCGATGATTTGCTGGAGCTGGCCGACGTACTCGACCGGCTTTCCATCCACCGCCACGATGATGTCGCCTGCCTCGATGCCCGCCGCCTTGGCCGGTGAGTCGTCGTTGGGGATGTCCTTCACCACGACACCCTTGATCGCCGGCAGACCCACGTACTCGGCGTCGGCGAGCGAGACCTCGGCAATGGATACGCCGAGCGCCGCGCGATGCACCACGCCCGACTCGATGAGCTGGTTCATCACCGTGCGGGCGAGGTTGATCGGGATCGCGAAGCCGTAGCCGGAGTAGAACCCCGTCTCGCTGGCGATGGCGGAATTGATGCCGATGACCTCACCCCGGACGCTCACCAGCGGCCCACCCGAGTTGCCCGGATTGATGGCGGCGTCGGTCTGGATGAAGTCCTGGATGCTCCCCTGTCCGGCGCGAGGCAGTCCATTCAGGGCGCGGCCCTTCGCACTCACGATGCCGGAGGTGACAGTGAAGGTGAGCCCCTCACCCAGCGGATTGCCGATGGCGAGCACCCATTCGCCCACCCGGGCATCATCGCTGTTGCCCAGCGCCATGGGGGGTAGGTTCTTGGCGTCGATCTTGAGAACCGCCACGTCCGTGTTGGGGTCCGTGCCGATCACCTTGGCCTTGAACTCCCGCCGGTCGAGCAGCCGGACGGTGACCTGCTCCGCGCCTTCCACCACGTGATTGTTGGTGAGGATGTAGCCGTCGGCGGAGATCACGAAGCCGGAGCCGCTGCCCTGTTCGATCTCGGGCTGCTGGCGGAAGCGCGGGAAGAAGCGCTCCATGCCGGGCGGCACCCGCTGCTGCTGGGAGGCGCGCTCGGTGCGCTGGGAGCGGATATACACCACGCTGGGCTTCACATGCTCCGCCACCGCCGCGAACGATTCGCTGAGATCCTGGAGCGGCCGGGCCGCAGGAATGGTGGGAGCAGGCACCTGCGGCAGGGCCGCGCTGCGGGTCTGCTGGGCCGACGAGCGGCTCGGCAGATCGAGCAGGCCGGCGAAGAGAAGCCCGAGAGCGAAGGCGAGGGCCACCAGCCCTCCGAACTTCAGCCAGTTCAGCGATCGTGCGGACATCAGCGGTCCTTCGGTGGGACGTTGGAATCGGTCGACTCGCGCTTCCTAATAGTACAACGGAAGTCGGCGACTTGTGTCGGGGTCCTCGGCTGCCGAACTGGCAGCCGGCGCCTGGGGACGGGCCCCTTCGCTGCGCTCAGGGCGACATGAGTGATATGTTGAGAGCCATGGCCGAGATCCCCCAGCCAGGCTCGATCGCGCCCAGCCCTTCCAGGGCTGAGCCGATGGACGTGCCGGTGAGACCTCGCAACCCCGGGACGCCGCTGGACTTGGAGTGGCTGGAGGAGGTGCGGATCAACCGGAGCGCGGTGGAGCGCCGGGCCGCCACCCTTCGGGGCCGTCGCACCGTCAAGAAGGAGTGGCAGGCCGCGTGGCTGCTCCGGGCCGTCACCCTGATGGATCTCACGACCCTCTCCAGTGACGACACCCCCGGGCGGGTCCGCCGGCTCTGCGCCAAGGCCCGGCAGCCGGTCCGCGGCGATCTGCTCGAGGCGATGGGCGCGGAGCAGCTCCCGATCCGAGTGGCGGCGGTGTGCGTCTACCACGCGTTCGTGAAGACCGCCGTGGCGGCCTTGGAGGGCTCAGGCATTCCGGTCGCCGCGGTCTCGACCGGGTTCCCGGCGGGCCTCTCCCCCTTCGAGCAGCGCATCGCCGAGATCCACGCTTCGGTGGCGGCAGGGGCGGAGGAGATCGACATCGTCATCACCCGGGCCCACGTGCTCACCGGGAGCTGGCACGCGCTCTACGACGAAGTGCGCGCGATGCGGGAGGCCTGCGGCGACGCGCACATCAAGACCATTCTGGGCACCGGCGAGCTGGGCACGCTGCGCAACGTGGCGTGGGCGAGCCGGGTGTGCCTCATGGCCGGCGCCGACTTCATCAAGACCTCGACCGGCAAGGAGAGCGTCAACGCGACGCTGCCCGTGGGTCTGGTGATGGCGCGCGCGATCCGGGACTACCGGGAGCGCACCGGCCACATGGTGGGTCTCAAGCCCGCGGGCGGGATCCGGACGTCCCGCGACGCCCTGGACTGGCTGATGTTGATCAAGGAAGAGCTGGGCGATCGCTGGCTCCGGCCTGATCTGTTCCGCTTCGGGGCGAGCGCGCTGCTCACCGACGTCGAGCGGCAGCTGGAGCACTTCGTGACCGGGCGGTACTCGGCGGGGTATCGGCACCCCGCCAGCTGACAGAGACGAGACCTATGGCATCCATTCCCGAGATCTTCAGCACCATGGCCTACGGCCCCGCCCCCGAGGCGGTCGCGCCGGCGCAGACGTGGCTGGAGCGCCACGGTCGGCGGTTCGGTCTATTCATCGACGGCACGTGGACCGAGCCCGGCGGTGAGACGTTCGAGACGCTGAATCCCGCGACCGGCAAACCGCTCGCCACTCTGACGCAGGCGACCGAAGCCGACGTAGATCGCGCTGTCCACGCGGCGCGGACGGCGCAGCCCGGGTGGTGGGAGATCGGCGGGCACGCGAGGGCGCGGCATCTCTACGCGCTCGCTCGCCACGTGCAGAAGCACAGCCGGTTCTTCGCGGTGCTGGAGTCGCTCGACAACGGGAAGCCGATCCGCGAGTCTCGCGACATCGACGTGCCGCTGGTGGCACGCCACCTCTATCACCACGCCGGCTGGGCGCAGCTCATGGAGCGGGAGCTGCCCGGTCGCGTGCCCGTCGGCGTGGTGGGCCAGATCATTCCCTGGAACTTCCCGCTCCTCATGCTGGCATGGAAGATCGCGCCCGCGATCGCGACTGGGAACACGGTGGTGCTCAAGCCGGCGGAGTTCACTTCCCTCACCGCGCTCCGGTTCGCCGAGCTCTGCGAGGAAGCGGGGCTGCCGCCGGGCGTAGTGAACATCATCACCGGTGATGGTCGAACCGGGAGCGCACTCGTCGCCCACCCCGAAGTGGACAAGATCGCGTTCACCGGGTCCACCGAGGTGGGCCGCATCATCCGCACCGCGACCGCCGGCACGGGTAAGAAGGTCTCGCTGGAGCTGGGCGGGAAGTCGCCCTTCGTGGTCTTCCAGGACGCGGACCTCGACAGCGTCGTCGAGGGTGTGGTGGACGCGATCTGGTTCAACCAGGGCCAGGTGTGCTGCGCGGGCTCGCGCATCCTGGCCCAGGAGGGGGTCGCCGACCGGCTGGTGGCGAAGCTCAAGGTGAGGATGGAATCGCTGCGTCTGGGCGATCCGCTCGACAAGGCCGTCGACATGGGCGCCATCGTGGCCCCGGTGCAGCTGGAGCGGATCGAGGGGCTGGTGCGGCGCGGCCAGGAGGAGGGGGCCACGATGTGGCAGCCCTCCTGGAGCTGTCCCCGCGACGGCTGGTTCTTCCCGCCCACGCTCTTCACCGACGTCTCCCCCGCGGCGACCATCGCCCAGGTGGAGATCTTCGGGCCGGTGGTCGTGCTCATGAGCTTCCGCACGCCGGCCGAGGCCGTGGAGTTGGCGAACAACACGCGGTACGGACTCGCGGCCAGCGTCTGGACCGAGAACATCAACCTCGCCCTCGACATCGCGCCGCAGCTCAAGGCGGGAACGGTCTGGATCAACTGCACCAACGTCTTCGACGCGGCGAGCGGGTTCGGCGGGTATCGGGAGAGCGGGTTCGGGCGGGAAGGGGGG
>DATLHD010000090.1:0-35413 GCA_035540075.1 Gemmatimonadales bacterium | reverse complement strand
CCTTGCGCTCCGCGCCGAATCCCTGCACTGTGAGAGAGTAGCTCTCTCCGCAGGAGGTCCGCCCATGGCGGAACGTTCGCACTCGATCCCCGCTGAAGGCACCGACGTCGGCATCATCGGGGGTCTGGCAGTCGCCCTCTGGTTCCTCGTCCTCGACACCCTCGCCGGTCATCCCCTGCTCACGCCGAGCCTGCTGGGCCAGGTGGTCCTGATGGGGGATCCGACGCCGGACACGCGCTCGATCATCTTCGGCGCTATCCTGCTGTACACCGCCTTCCACTTCATCGTCTTCGCCCTGCTGGGGATGGGACTGGTGGCGGTCGTGCATTGGGGCACCGAGAACTCGGTGGTCCGCTACGCCCTGCTCCCAATCTTCCTCGCCTTCGAGGTGATTTTCTACGGGCTGCTCGAGGTGCTGTCGGAGCGGACCGGGGAGCTGTTCCCCTTCTGGGCGGTGGTCTCGGCGAACACGCTGGCAGCCGTCAGCATGGGCTTATACCTCTGGATCCGACATCCGGCGTTCCGGCGCTCCATCCGGGAGACGCCCCTCGGGGCCGCGCCGCTCCACTGAGTCGTTCGCCTTAGAATCCAGCCCCGGGACCGTGTAGCTTTCCGGCACTCTGACTCACACGGCCCCGGGGATTCTTTGCGCCTCGCACTCACCCGCGTCTTCGCCTTCTTTCTCCCGCTCCTCCCGCTCCTGCCGTGCTCCCTGCACGCCCAGCTGGAGCCGCCCGGCACCGGGGGCGTGGTCGCCCTGGACCGAGAGCTGCGCCTGCTGGGGCACTACCGGCGCGTGCTGGTGATCGGGGCTCACCCGGACGACGAGGACACCGAGCTGCTGACGGTACTCGTCCGGGGCATGGGGGCCGAGGCCGCGTACCTGTCCATCAACCGCGGCGAGGGGGGACAGAACCTCATCGGCCCGGAGCTGGGGGAAGCGCTCGGCCTGATCCGGACCGAGGAGCTGCTGGCCGCCAGGCGGCTCGACGGCGCGCGGCAGTATTTCACCCGCGCCTACGATTTCGGGTACTCCAAGACGCTGGACGAGACCTGGGAGCACTGGCCCCAGGACACCGTCCTCAAGGACGTCGTGCGGATCGTGCGGCGGTTCCGGCCCCAGATCATCGTCTCGGTGTTCAGCGGCACCCCCAACGACGGGCACGGCCAGCATCAGGCCGCGGGCTGGGCAGCCATCGAGGCGTTCGCCGCGGCCGGTGACACCACTCGGTTTCCCGAGCTAGGTCGCGAGGAGGGGCTCCGGCCGTGGACCCCGCTGAAGCTCTACCGCTCGACCCGGTTCGACAGCACGGCGACGACCATCGCCCTGGACGGCGGGGTGCTCGACCGCGCCGTGGGCAAGTCGTACCACCAGATCGCGATGGCGAGCCGGAGCCTGCACCGCTCGCAGGACATGGGAAGGCTCCAGGATATCGGCCCCTCGAAGGTACCGCTCGCCTTGCTGGAGGATCGGACCGCCGAGGGCAATGGCGGGTTGTTCGAGGGCATCGACACCTCGCTCGCCGGGATGCCGTGGCGGGACGCTCCCGGCACCGACGGCCCGGCCGCGCGCCAGCGGTTCGCCGCGCGCGCGGACAGCGCGCGGACGGCCCTGGGTACCGGCGCGTTCAACCGCGTGGTGGCCCTGCTGGACCGGGGCAAGCGCGACCTCTCGCCCCAGTCGGACGACAGCCGCGCCCAGATCCTCTTCTCTACGCCTGAACAGGCGGACCAGCGACGACACACGGAGCGGGCCCTCGCGATTGCGGCAGGCCTCGTGGCCGATGCGCTGGCCCACGACGACCGGGTGATCGGCGGACAGGCGGACAGCGTCGACGTGCTGGTGTGGAACGCCGGCACCGATTCGATCTCCGTGACGGGTGGCCTGGTGCCTTCCGCCGAGTGGCACGTGGAGTCGGATTCCAACGGGGAGATCTCGCTCGGTCCAGGCGAGGTGCACCGCTCGGTGGCGATGTTGACGCCGGACACCGGAGCCGTCGCCACGACACCCTACTTCCTCCGCCATCCGCGGCAGGGCGCGCTGTACGACTGGACCGGCGTGGCCGCGACCGATCTCGGCGAGCCCTTCGGCGGCTCCGTTCCGGTGGCGCGCTTCGGACGGCTGGGACCGGGCGGGGAAACCTCCCGCGAGGTCAGCTACCGGGTCAACGACCAGGCCCAGGGCGAAGTCCGCCGGCCGGTGGTCGTCGTGCCCAGGGTGGGGGTGCGACTGGATCCCCACACCTACGTCTGGTCGCTGCTCACTCCCGGAACTCATCGGTTCACCGTCACCCTGACCCACGGCGCGCGCGACACCACGACCGGCACCGTGGGCCTGGAGCTGCCCGAGGGCTGGCCTCCTGTTCGGCCCCAGGCGTTCCGCCTGGTCGGTGAGGACGAGCGCGAGGCCTTCACCTTCGACGTCAGCGCGCCGAAAGGCGCCGAGCGTGGAACCGCGACCATCCATGCCTTCGCAAGAGACTCGGCGGGCCGGGAGTATACCGGCGGGGTCTTCACGGTGGCGTACCCGCACATCCACAGCCGCACCTACGTGGCCCCCGCGACGGCGGAGGTGTGGCTCGCGCCGGTCGCGCTCCCGAAGCTCGCGCGGGTGGGCTATGTCCGAGGCGCCTCGGACGTCGTCCCCGAGGCGCTCCAGCAGGCGGGCCTGCCGGTGACGCTGCTCGAAGCGGCGGCGCTGGAGCGCGGCGACCTCACCCAGTTTCCGGTGATCGTCATCGGCCCACGGGCGTACGAGACCGATTCGGCGCTGGTGGAGAACAACGCCCGGCTCCTCTCCTACGTTCGCGGGGGTGGGGTGCTGGTGGTGCAGTACCAGCAGCACCTGTTCTTCGAGGGTGGCTTCGCGCCGCTCCCGCTCACCGTGGGCGGGCCTCCGCTCACCGTCCCGGCCGACACCCTGCACGCCAGCGGGGGAACCAACGGGACGAGCCCAGTCCCCGACAGCACCGCGCGCCCGGTGGGCCACGACCGCGTGGTGGACGAGACCGCCCCCGTGACGGTCCTGGTTCCCGACCACCCGGTGCTGCGGCGGCCCAACCGGATTTCGGAGCTCGACTGGGAAGGCTGGATCCAGGAGCGCGGTCTCTACTTCGCGCGGACCTGGGACCCAGCGTACCAGCCGCTCATCGAGACGCACGACGAAGGCGAGGCCGAGCTGCGGGGGGGACTGCTCATCGCTCCTGTCGGGCGGGGAACCTACGTGTACACCGGACTGTCGTTCTTCCGGCAGCTGCCGGCGGGGAACCCGGGTGCCCTGCGGCTGTTCGTCAATCTGCTTGCGCTGGGGCAGCGTCCGACCCGTTGACCACGAAGGGCGCTGACGAATGCGGAGAAACGACAACATTCGTGCCCTTCATGGCCTGGTGGCGCTCGCGCTCGTCGCGTGCCACAACGACGGCCGGATCCCGGTCGTGTTGTACTCTCCCCACGGCAGGGACCAGCTCACCCTTCTCGAGCAGGCCTTCGAGGCCGAGCGGCCGGATATCGACGTCCGCTGGCTGGACATGGGCTCGCAGGAGATCCTCGACCGGGTACGGTTCGAGCGGGTGAACCCGCAGGCCGACGTGTGGTTCGGCGGGCCGACGACCACATTCGACCTCGCCGTCCGGGACTCACTGCTCCAGCCGTATCGTCCGGTCTGGGCCGACCGGGTCGGACCCAACGGTATCGGACCGGGAGAGCTCTACTGGCCGCTCTACCGGACGCCGGTCGTCATCGCCTACAACAACAAGGTCGTATCCGCCGTGGAGGCGCCGCACGACTGGGACGACGTGCTGGCGCCGAGGTGGCGCGACAAGATCGTCATCCGCGACCCGATGGCGAGCGGCACCATGCGCGCCATCTGGGGACTCGTGCTGGTCCGGAGCATCCGCGAGACCGGCGATACCGCGCAGGGCATGGCCTGGCTCCGCCGGCTCGATGCCGCGACCAAGACCTACGCGCTCAACCCGGCCATCCTGGACGCCAAGCTGGCGCGGGCCGAAGGGCTGGTGACGCTCTGGGACCTGCCCGACATCCTGATCGGCCGGTCCAAGGGACTGCCGTTCGGCTACGCCTTTCCGCGAAGCGGAACGGTCGTGATCGACGACGCGATCGCGCTGGTTCGAGGCAGCCGGCATCCGGAGGCGGCCGAGGCGTTCATCGACTTTGTCGGCGGCGTCGAGGCCCAGCTCCTCGCGGCCGACCGGGTCTTCCGGCTTCCGGCGCGACACGATCTCCCACCGGACCGGGTGCCGGGCTGGGTCGCGGAGGTGGAAGCGGAGATGGTCATCGCCCCGATGGACTGGCAGATGCTCGCGGAGCGGGGGACCGCCTGGATGAGCTACTGGGACCGGCATGTGCGGGACAGCGACCGCATGGCGTCGCGATGACGCCGTTTCTCGCGGTCGAGGGGCTGACGAAGCGCTTCGACCGCGTGGTCGCCGCGGAGAACGTGACCCTCTCCCTCACCCGAGGCGAGATGCTCGCACTGCTCGGTCCAAGTGGCAGCGGCAAGACCACCGTGCTCCGGCTCCTCGCGGGCTTCGAGACCCCCGACGCGGGGCGGATCCAGGTCGAGGGCGAGGATGTGACGACGGTGGAGCCCGTGCACCGCCGGTTCGGGATGGTCTTCCAGCACTACGCGCTTTTCCCCCACTTGGACGTCGGCCGCAACGTCGGCTTCGGACTCGAGTCCCTCGGCATGAAGGGCCCGGAGCTGGCGGAGCGGGTCGCCCGCGCGCTGGCACTGGTCGACCTCACCGGACTGGAGCGCCGCCGCATCGATCAGCTGTCCGGGGGCCAGCAGCAGCGGGTGGCCCTCGCGCGCGCGCTGGCACCCGAGCCCCGCGTGCTGCTGCTCGACGAGCCGCTCTCAAATCTCGATCCCACGCTGCGCGAGCGCACCCGCGGGGAGATCCGGGAGCTGATCCGCCGAGTCGGCATCACCACGGTGCTCGTCACCCACGAGCAGGATGAGGCTTTCGATCTCGGCGATCGCGTGGCGGTGCTGCGGAGCGGGAAGCTGGAGCAGGTGGGGACTCCGGACGAGCTCTACGCCGCGCCCGCCAACCCCTTCGTGGGCGGCTTCGTGGGGCGATCGAGTGTCGTGCCAGTCACTGTGCTCGGGCCTACGTCGTGGGGGACCCGGATCGCGGTGGAGGGTGTCGAGTGGGAGATCGAGCGCCCGGCGGGCCACCCGGTGGTGCTCCCCGGCCCGGCGCTGTTGCTGGTGAGGCCCGAAGCGCTTCGGCTGGGTGACGACCCACAGGCGATCGCCGGCAGGGTGACTACCCGACGATTCACCGGACCCTCGTCCTACTTCACGGTCGTGACGGCTGGCGGTGCGACGATAGAGGTGGTCGCACCGCCAGCCGCCGTGCAGCCGGGTGAGCGCGTGGGCATCCTGCCGAGCCGTCGAGCCGCCGGAGGGCTCCATCTCTTCCCCGCGGACGGCGTATGAGGCGCGCCCACAGCGGATCGCTCGGTGCGGCGCTGCTGCTCGCGCTGCTCCTCTGGCTGGTGCTCTACCCCCTGGCACTGGTGCTGGTGGAGGGCCTTCGCGGCCCCGAGGGCTGGACCCTCGCCCACGTGCGCGAGTTCGTGAGCCGTCCTACGGAGCTGCGCGCGCTCTGGGGTAGCCTGTGGATCTCGCTCGCGAGCGTGGCGCTGGCGGCACTGATCGGGATCCCCCTCGCGCTGCTCCTGGCACGGTACGATCTCCCCGGCGGCCGCGTGCTCGGCGGGCTGGTCGCGCTTCCGGCGGTCCTCCCGCCACTCGTGGGCGTAGTCGCGTTTCTCTTCCTCTACGGTGAGACCGGCTTCATCCCGCTGCTCCTCATGTGGCTGTTCGGGCTGGAGGAGCCTCCCTGGCGACTCCAGGGCCCGGGCGCGATCCTGCTGGTTCACGCCTATTCGATGTACGTCTACTTCTATCTCCTGGTCCGCGCCGCGCTGGTATCGCTCGATGCGTCGCAGCTGGAGGCGGCCGCGAGTCTCGGGGCGGGACGCTGGCGCAGCTTCCGGACCGTGGTGATACCCCACCTCAGGCCCGCGCTGGCGGGCGCCGCGCTGCTCACCTTCATGACCGCACTCGGCTCCTTCAGCGCGCCGTACGTGTTCGGCGGCGGATTCCGCGTCATGCCGACGCAGATCGTGGCGACGAGACTCAACGGCGAAGACCAGCTCGCGATGGTGCAGACCGCCTCCCTCAGCGCGATGGCGCTGCTGGCGCTGCTCCTTTTCCGGAGCGATCCGCGAGAGGTGGTCGGGGGTGGCGGCAGGAAGGGCGCGGGACCGACACGGATCGCCATCCGGCGCCCGCTCGCGCGGCTGCTCGCGGGGTTCGCGGGCTGGGGCCTCGCGACGCTGTTGCTGCTGCCGCACCTGACGCTCGTGCTGGTGTCGTTCGTCCCGGTCGGCACGTGGACCACCGAGCCGCTCCCGCCGGCCTACACATGGGACAACTACGCGACCCTGGTGCTGGACCCCGTGCGGCTGCGGCCGCTCCTGAACAGCCTCTGGCTCGCCACCGTGGCAACGGTCGCCGCCGTGGCGGTGGCGCTGGCAGGAGCGCTGCTGCGTGCTCGGCGCGCGACCGGTGCCCGCCGCGCCATCGAGGGTCTGCTCGCCCTGCCCTGGGCGGTGCCCGGGACGGTCTTCGCGATCGCGCTGGCGACGGTTTTCAGCGTGCGCGAGCCGCTCGCCGGCCGCTTCGTGCTGGTGGGAACCCTCTGGATCCTCCCGCTCGCCTACCTGGTCCGGAATCTGCCCATCACGAGCCGCGCCATCTCCGCCGGCGTGCGCGCCCTCGATCCCTCGTTGGACGAGGCCGCGGCCAGCCTCGGCGCGGGGCGCCGACGGGCGCTGCTGAGGGTGACCCTGCCGCTCCTGCGGCCTGCGCTGCTCGCGGGCGCGAGCCTCGCGTTCGTCACTGCGTTCGGGGACTTCGTGACCTCGATCATGCTCTACACCTACGACACCCGGCCGATCTCGCTGGAGATCCTCTCCAGCCTGCGGCAGGCGGACGTCGGGGTCGCCGCGGCATACGGCGTGGTGCTCATGCTCGTGAGCGGCGCGGTGTTCGCGCTGGGCTCGGGGGGGCAGGGACGGGGAGGAACGCCCGGGTGACGGCGCCGCCAGGAGGTTTCCGCCGCCTCGCGGTACTGATCGCGGTGAACTTCGTGGACATGGTCGGCTTCATGATCGTGCTCCCGCTGTTGCCGTTCTACGCCCTCGAGCTGAAGGCTTCGCCCGAGATGGTCGGCGGCCTGATCGCCTCCTTCTCCATCGCTCAGCTGGTGGCCGCGCCTTTCTGGGGGCGGGTCTCGGACCGGTACGGGCGCCGGCCGGCGCTGCTCATCGGGCTCACCGCGTCCGCCATCGCTTACGGCGTATTCGCGTTCGCGGATACCCTCTGGCTGCTCTTCCTCATGCGGCTGGTGCAGGGCGCCGGCGGCGGCACGACCGGTGTCGCCCAGGCCTACGTAGCCGATACGATGGCCCCTGCGGAGCGGGCCAAGGCGCTCGGCTGGCTCTCCGCGGCCACCTCGGCGGGCGTCGCGTTCGGCCCGGCGATCGGCTCCTTCGCGGCGCATTTCGGCCGAGAGGTGCCGGGCCTCGCGGCGGCGGCGCTGTGCCTGACGAACGTGTTCTTCGCCTGGCGACTGCTCCCCGAGTCGAGGCCGAAGGACGACGGGCCTCAACGGCCGCGACGTCCAGTGTGGCACCCGGCGTGGATCGCGATCCGCCATCCCGGCGCGCCGCTCGCCCGACTCCTGTGGATCTACGGCATCGGCATGCTGGCCTTCTCCGCGCAGACCTCGGTGCTCGCCCTGTATCTCGGCGCGGAATTCGCGCTCAACGAGCGCACCATCGGACCGATCTTCACCTACATCGGCTGCCTCTCCTTCGTGATGCGGAGCGTACTGCTCGGGCCGGTGGTCCACCGCCTCGGCGAGCTGTGGACCATGCGTCTCGGAACCCTCGCCCTGACGCTTGGCCTGTGGCTGTACCCGGCTCCGGATTCCATCTGGACGTTCGCGCTGGTGATCCCCCTTGTGCCGATTGGTACCGCGTTGCTGTTTCCATCCACTACCTCGCTCATGTCCCGCCAGTCCGACCCGCGCGAGCTGGGCACCACGATGGGAGTGGCCCAGACCTTCGCCGGCATGGCGCGCGTGGCGGCCCCGCTCCTCGCGACGGCAGCCTTCCAGCGCCTCGGCCATGGCGCGCCGTTCTACCTGGCGGGCGCCTGCGTCGCTCTCGTGGGGCTGCTCGCGTTCCAGATACAGGTCGATCCCGGCGTCTCCCACCGTTCCACCGAGGAGAAGGCGAGCGTCTCATGAGCACGGACGAGCGGCTGGAACGCCTGGAGCGCAGGGTGGAGGTACTGGAGGCGCTGGTGCGTGCGTCGCACGAGGTCGAGGAAAGACCTGCCGCCCAGCCGCCGCCGCCACTCGAGCTTGCTCGGCCCACACCTCCGCCGCGACGCGTCGTCCCCGCGAGCGCGGTCAGCATCGACGAGCGGTGGATCGGCCAGCGCGGGCTGCTTGCGGTCGGCGTCGTCGCCCTGCTGATGGCGACCGGATATCTCCTCAAGCTCAGCTTCGAGCGCGGCTGGATCCCGCCCGTCATGCGCTGCATTGGTGGTGCGCTGCTGGGTGGGATCGTGGGCGCCATCGGGTGGCGGCTGCACCAGCGCTACCGCACCTACGGCGCCGCGCTGGTCGGCTGCGGCGCCGGCATCATCTACCTCAGTGTGTGGGCCGCCTGCCGGCTGTACGAGGTGATTCCTCCCACCACGGGCATCGTCGGCCTCGCGCTCGTCTCGGTCGCGCTGGCCGTCATCGCCTACGCGGTCGACGTCGAGGTCCTTGGTATCACCGCCGCGCTGGGCGCCTTCATGGCCCCGGTGCTGCTCGGCCGGGACGAGGCCAATGCGAACCTGCTGCTCCTGTACCTCGCCTGCATGGCGGCGGGCCTGGGACTGGTCGCGGCACGGCGGCGGTGGCGCCTCGCCATGCTGGTGGTGGCGGCGAGCTATTTCGGCGTCGCCATCGCGGGGGCGCGTGAGTCGGCCGAGCCCTGGGGACTGCTCCTGTACGGCGTGCTCGGCGGCGCGGTCGGACTGTACGTCGGGCTGAGCGAGCGCTGGGGGGAGACGCGGTTCCTCGCGTTCACCGGCGGCTGGGCCCTGCTGGCGGCGGCGAGCGAGCGCATGGGGCCTCATTGGCCGGTATTCACCGCCGGGCTGGGCTTGTCGGCGCCGGTCTGGTGGCACGCGCTCAGGCACCCGAAAGTGCTGCCGTTCCGGTCGGGGGCGGGCACGGCCGGAGGATGGTCGCTGGGGGAGGCGCTCTACTTCTTCACCACTCCGGTCCTCCTCGGCTGGGCGACCTACGGCCTCGCGCCCGACCGGTTCGATCGGGTCCCCGGCCTCCTGAGCCTTCTGGTCGCGATCCCCTATCTCATCGCCGGCTACGTCCGGCCGCGCCCGCCGTTCGCACTCGTCGGCGTTGCCGCGGCGGCGATCGCCGCGCAGGCGCAGTGGAGCGGCACCGCGGAGACGTGGGCCCTGTTGGGTCTTGCGCTCCTCTGGGCCGCGCTGGATCACGTTCTCGACCGAGCTGACGGCCGCTGGTACGCATGTCTCACCTGGGCCGCGGCGCTGAACCAGCTGATGAATGAGGCCCTGGCGGCGCGCACCGCCGGGGACGCGGCGTTCACCGGATCCTGGGCGCTGGCGCTTTGGGGCATGACCGGCGTGGCGGTGGCGCTGGCCGGAGGGCTTCTGAAGGCTCGGCCGGACGAAGGTGAAGCGCGACTGGCACGCTCGGGCCTGCGGATCATGGCCGGCCTGCTGCTGCTCTTCGGCGTGACCGTGGAGATCCGGCGCTACTTCGATCTGGAGAGCCTCTCGCGGGTGAGAGCCGAGCTGGCCTCGGGGCTGGCGGTGAGCGCGTGGTGGATGGTGTTCGCCGCGGCGCTGGTGCTGGTCGGGTTCCGGCGATCGCTCAAGCAACTCCGGCTCGCGGGGCTCGCCGTGGCCGGCCTCGCGGTCGCCAAGGTGGTGATCCACGACCTGTCGTCGCTGGATGCGCTGTACCGGTGGGATCGGTCTTCCTGCTCGGGCTCGTGATGCTGTCGCTGGCATACGTCTACTACCGCAACGATCGGTCCGAGGGGACACCGTAGCCAAAACGTCATCCCGAGCGAAGCGAGGGACCTTGCTCGCACTGGCAAGATCCCTCGCTTCGCTCGGGATGACACTCGGCCGGAGGTCGCATGTCCGACATGAACCGCCGCGAGTTCGCCGAGGCGATCGCCCTCGCGAGCCTCGCGCCATTGGTAGGTCATCGGGCCGGATTGATGAGCTTCCCGGCGCTCGAGTCGGGCGCCGGCGTCGTGGACCCCGCCTCGCTGGCGAAGGCCCTCACCGGTGCGATCCGTGCCCAATACGGAGACCGGCTGCTCGAGTCCGACTTCGACGTCATCTCCCACCAGATCCAGGCCGCGCTCGAGCGAGCGGCGAAGCTGCGCAAGGTCCCGCTCTCCAACGGCGACGAGCCCGATTTCGTTTTCTCACCCGTCCGCGCTCCGAGTGTCGGGTGAGCGATCCGACCTGGCTCACCATCCCGGAGCTGGGCCGATTACTGCGTGACCGCCGGGTGTCGGCGGTTGAGCTCGCGGAGCATTGTCTGGCCCGGCTCGAGCGCCTGGGGCCGGCGTACAATGCGGTCGTGACGGTGCTTCGCCCGCAGGCGCTGGCGGAGGCACGGCAGCGCGACGTCGAGCTAGCGAAGGGAAAAGATCGTGGGCCTCTGCACGGCGTTCCGTACGGTGCCAAGGACCTCCTCGCTGCCGAGGGGGCACCCACCAGCTGGGGGGCCGAACCGTACCGCGGGCAGATGCTTCGTCGCGATGCGACGGTGGTGAGAAAACTCCGGGAGGCCGGTGCGGTGCTCTGTGCCAAGCTCGCCATGGTCGAGCTGGCTGGGGGCATGGGCTACAACCAGGCTTTCGCGAGCTTCACCGGTCCCGGGCGCTCGCCCTGGGACCGGGCCCGATGGTCGGGCGGCTCCTCCAGCGGGTCGGGTTCCGCCGTGAGTGCCGGCCTGGTGCCCTTCGCCATCGGCTCGGAGACCTGGGGGTCGATCCAGTTTCCCGCCGCCTTCTGCGGCGTCACCGGCCTGCGACCCACCTACGGGCGGGTGAGCCGCCACGGCGCCATGGCCCTGAGCTGGACGATGGACAAGCTGGGTCCGATCGCGCGCACAGCCGAGGACTGCGGGCTCGTCCTCGCGGCGATCGCCGGCCCGGACCCGGCCGATCCCTCCGCGCTGGACCTCCCCTTCGCGTTCCCCGACCGATCCGCCGAACGGAAGCGCTACCGCCTCGGCATGCTGAAGGGAACGCTGGAGAAGACCCAGCCCGAGGTCCGTCGCAACTTCGAGGAATCCCTCCGCGCGCTGCGCGACTTCGCGGAAGTCGAGGAGGAGCTGGAGCTGCCGGGCTACCCGTACGATGAGATGGCCTCGATCGTGATCGACGCCGAGGCGGCGAGCGCCTTCGAGTCCCTGATCGAGAGCGGAAGGATCACCGAGCTCACCGCGCCTGAGGACCGCATCGGCGGCTATGCGGGGCAGGTGGTGTTGGCCAAGGACTACATTCGCGCCCTGCGGGTGCGACGGCCTGCGTCGGCGGCGCTGGACGCGCTCCTGGCGAAGGTGGACGCCATCGTCGCGCCGACGCTGCCGACCGTCGCCTGGCCGATCGACGCCGCGTTCGACAAGGTCTACCCCGATTACCCGGGCGGCGCGAGCATCGGCGGAGCGGCGAACCTGTGCGGCGTGCCGGGTCTCTTTCTCATGAACGGCACCGGCGAGAGCGGCCTGCCCACCAGTCTCCAGCTTACCGGTCGCGCCCTCGGCGAGGGTGTGCTGCTCGCGATCGGCCGTCGCTACCAGCAGCGCACAAATTTTCACCGCCTGGCTCCGCCGGGATTGTGACCTGCGCCATCTTCGCCTATATCTCCTGACCGACATTCCCACCCCCGATCAGGAGCTCGTCGTGCCCGTGCTGGCCCTTCCTTCCTCTCCCGCCGCGCTTGCCAAGGCGCGCTGGGAGGACCTCGTGCCGTACTTCGACGACCTCGCCGAGCGACCACTGGACGAGAGCACGATCGAAGGCTGGCTGCAGACGTGGTCCACACTGGAGGAGCTGGTCACCGAGGCGGCCGCGGTGGCCATGATCGCCTACACGATCGACACGTCCGATCCGGAGAAGGAAGCGGATCACCTGCGGTTCTCCACCGAGGTGCTTCCGAAAATGGAGGAGCGCAGCGTGGAGCTGGCCCGGCGGCTGGTGGAGTCGGGCTATCGCACCCCGGCGCTGGAGACCACGCTCGCCCGCTTCCGCACCTCGATCGAGATCTTCCGCGAGGCCAACGTCCCCATCTTCTCGGAGCTGGAGGAGCTGAGCGCGCGGTACCAGCGGATCACCGGGTCCATGACGGTGGAGTGGGAAGGGCAGGAGCGTCCGCTGCCGCAGCTGCAGCCGTACCTCAAGAGCCCCGATCGCACGGTGCGGGAACGAGCCTTCCGCGCGGCCGCGGCGCCCTACATCGAGCAGCGGGCGAACCTCGCCTCACTGTTCGACCGGATGTACGAGCTGCGCCAGCGGGCGGCGCGGAACGCCGGCTTCGCCAACTTCAGAGACTACATCTTTCCCGCCAAGTTCCGGTTCGACTACACCCCGTCGGACTGCGTGCGTTTCCACGAGGCGGTGGAAGCCACGGTGGCGCCGGCGGTGGAGCGGATGCTCGCGGTACGGCGGCGGCGGCTCTCGCTGGACCAGCTCCGGCCCTGGGACATGGCCGTGGATCCGTACCGCAACGCGCCGCTACGGCCCTTCGCCACGACCGACGAGTTCGTCGGCAGGGCTCGCGGGGTCTTCGAGCGGGTCGATCCCGCGCTCGGCAGCGAGTTCCAGGTCATGATCGACGAGGGATTGCTGGACCTAGACAGCCGGAAGGGCAAGGCGCCGGGCGGTTACTGCGAGACGCTGCACTACCGGGGTCGCCCCTTCATCTTCATGAACGCGGTGGGCCTGGTGGACGACGTCATGACCCTGCTGCATGAGGCGGGGCACGCGTTCCACGCCTTCGCCGCGCACGAGCAGCCGCTGATCTGGCAGCGGCACCCCGGCTCGGAGGCCGCGGAGCTGGCCTCCATGTCCATGGAGCTCCTCGCGGGACCGCAGCTGGCGCAGCCGGTCGGCTACTTCACGCCGGCGGATCATCGCAGCGCCTGGCTCGAGCACCTGGAGGACATCCTGCTCAGCCTGGCGCACATCGCGTCGGTGGATGCGTTCCAGGGCTGGATCTACACCAGCGGCGAGGGCGGCGATGCTGCGGCGCGCGACGCCGCCTGGCTCCGCATCCGCGAGCGTTTCGAGCGGGGCGTGAACTGGAGCGATCTGCAGCAGGAGCGGGTGGCCCGCTGGTACCGTCAGCTCCACATCTTCCAGTACCCCTTTTACTACATCGAGTACGGCATCGCCCAGATCGGGGCACTCCAGGTCTGGCGCAACAGCCGTCGCGATCACGCCCGGGCGGTGGCCCAGTATCGCGGCGCCCTGGCGCTCGGCGCCGTGCGGGGCCTTCCGGACATCTACCGCGCGGCCGGCGCGGAGCTCACGTTCGACGCGAAGAAGCTCGGTGAGCTGGTGCAGCTGGTTGAGGCGGAGATCGAGCGGGTCCGGGCGGAGCTGCCTGCGGCCTAGCCTCGTTCTAGGTGCCGACTCCTGACGAGACGACGCAATCCTCCGTGTCCGTGGCCTTCAGGCAAGTGGGCCAAGATGTTGCTTCCCGAGCCTGCTGGCGCAAGATTCCCTGCCGCCGGCCCGGGGTTCCGGTGCCGTGTGAGATGGTTCCCGCAGCGGAGAGAGTGGATGGCGAAAGAAGAAGGGATCGAGATGGAAGGCGTCGTGACCGAGGTCCTGCCCGACCGCAACTACCGGGTCATGCTGGAGAACGGCCATGAGATCCTGGCGTACGCCGCCGGGAAGATGAGCAAGTTCAAGATCCGGGTGCTGGAAGGCGACCGCGTGAGCGTCGTGCTCTCGCCCTACGACCTGACCAGGGGTCGCGTCATCTACCGACACAAGTGACGAGGCCGCCGGGCGGCTGAGTCACCCCGAGCGTAGCGAGGGGAACGGAACCGATAACAAAACGGGCCGCCCACTGGCGGCCCGCTTTGCTTGGACGGTGCTTACTTGACCTTGGTTACGTTCTCGGCGGCGGGGCCCTTCGCACCCTGCACGATGTCGAACTCCACCCGGTCACCCTCGGAGAGACTGCGGAACCCATCCGCCTTGATGGCGGTGTGGTGGACGAAGCAGTCCTTGTCCCCGTTCTCCGGCGTGATGAAACCAAAACCCTTTGCGTCGTTGAACCACTTCACCGTGCCGAGCGTGCGAGCCATTGGTCCTACTCCATGTTTGTTTGCCTGCGTCGGTGCCCCGGAGTCCCGGCACACCGAGTTTTTATGATCGCAGGCCAGTCCTGCGTCATAAAAAATGAAAGGACCCGTCAGCGAACTACCCGGGTCTCAGAATGCCTGTGATGCTGTAAGAGCTCCAAAGGGAGAGATTCGCGCCGACAAATCTGTAGAGGCGCAACGTTTAGTCAAGGGGGGAGCCGCGGAGCCATCGTGCGGCCGCCCGGGCCCAGTCCGCCACCGGCTCCCGGGCGTCCGTATCGGCCGCCCGATTTACCGCCTGTAGGAACTCCGCCGCCGACCCGAAACGCGCCGCGGGATCCGCCTGCAGCGCCCGATCCAGCACCTCCCGCAACCCGTCGCTGACATCCTCGCGCCGCTCGATGGCGTCCGGAAGCTGGTTGGTGGTCTGCCGCGCGAGCACCTGCTCCGGCGTGAGGCCGGGGAACGGCGGCCTCCCCAGCAGGGCGAAATACGCGACCGCGGCCAGGCTGTACAGGTCGGAGCGCTGGTCCACTCGCTCCCCGAGGAGCTGCTCGGGACTTGCGAACTGGGGTGTTCCGCTCTGACTGGTGGCGCCCCCGAATTTTTGCCGAAGCGCAAGCGCCAGCCCGAAGTCCGTGATCTGCAGGCTCCCGTCTGGCGCGATGAGCAGGTTCTCAGGCTTGATGTCCCGATGCACCAGGCCCAGGCCGTGAGCATGCGCCAGCGCGGAGAGCCCCTCGCGCAGCACTCGGAGCACCTGGTCGAGGGGCAGTGGCCCCTGTCGGGTCACCAGCTGGGCCAGGCTGGGCCCGTCGATCAGCTCCATCGTGTACCAGATCAACCCCGACCGGCCGCCGATCTCGTAGATGTTGACGATGTTGGGGTGGTAGAGCCGGGCGGCGAGCTGAGCCTCGCGCCGGAACCGCTCGACCACGCTCGGGTCGCGGATCAAGGCCGGGTGCAGCACCTTGAGCGCGACCAGTCGCTCCAGCTGGAGATCGCGCACCCGGTACACCCGGCCGAAGCCGCCGGTGCCCAGCAGGTCGAGGAGCTCGTAGTCGTCGCCCAGGGCCCGGCGCAGCCGCTGCTCCCAGCGGGCCCGATCTTCGTCTGCCGAGATGATGGTCCCGAGCCCGACCGAGGCGGTGTCGTGGGTTCCGGCATCGGAGGCGAAGTCCTCCAGCATCTCCGCCGCCGTGAAGTACCGCATGTCCGGCTGGGCCCGCAGGGCACGAAGGACGATCCGCTCGATCACCTGGGGACACGCGGGTCGGAGCTCCGTCGGCCGCCGTACTGCGGCGGGATCGGGTGCCGGCTCCTGCCCGGTGACTGCGAAGTAGAGCAGCGCCCCGACGGTGTAGATGTCCGATGCCGGGTCGCCGGGCGCCCCGTCGCGCACTTCCGGCGCGGTGAAGGCCGGCGTGGGCGGCCGCGTGCCGGGCGGGATCGCCGGGAGGCAGTAGCTGCAGTGGCGAACGTCCGTGACGGTCGCGCGTCCCCCGGCGCTGACCATGATGGACGAAGGCGAGATGCTGCGCAGGACGATCCCCCGCAGGTGGGCATGCTCCAGCGCGCCCAGGAGGTCGCGTGCGAGCGCGAGCACCGAGGGAATCGGCCTGGGTCCCCGGCGCACCGCGTCGCGCAGCCCCTCGCCGTCCACCCATTTGCCGACCCGATAGTCGAGGTCTCCCGCCACACCGGCGTCGTAGATGTGCAGGATTCCGGGATCGTCGAGCTGGCCGAGCGCCTCGGACTCGCGCCTGAACCACGCGCGGACGGCGTCGTCGAGGTAGAAGTTGACCCGGATGCTGACCGGTCGCCTCAGCAGCTCGTCCTGCGCCCGGAACAGGACCCGCTCGGCAGCGGAGGCGACGATGCGCTCCAGACGGTATCGGCTCCCCATCGCCCTCCGGGTGCGCTCGAAGGCGAGGAGGGGCTCGGGAGCGGAGCCCGCGGCTGGTGGGGTCAGCGGAGCAGACCCCGGCGGCGCTCGACCCGGAGGTTGGCGCCGCACGCGGGGATGCACCACCGGCGGCTCCGGGTCGGCGAGGAGTCGACGAAAAACAGGGAGCAGCCCTCGCCTGCGCACCGGTGCACCGCGACCGAGCGGTCCGCCAGGGTCGCGGCGGCGGAGCGTGCGATCGCCTCCAGGGGCGAGAGCGGCCGCGCGGGCACGAAGTGCAGGCGCCACTCGCCCGAGACACGCACCAGGCGGTGGCTGCCCGCGCACCCGCTGAGCAGCTCGTTGATCGCGGCGATGGATCCCGCCGGCGGCTGCGAACCTGCGTGCAGGGCCTCGGCCAGCGCGGTCAGCCGACCGCGGAGCTTGCGCAGCGCCTCATGGGGCGGGCCGCGATCCACCTGGAGCAATCGCTGCGTGACCGTCCAGCGTGCGAAGGCGGCGGCGTCGGGCAGGAGGTCGGGAGGATTGGGGGCACGGCCGAGCGCGGAGTTGACGAAGTCCAGCCAGACGGCATCGCCGAGCAGGGTGAACTCTGGATGCTCCATCGCCTAGCTGTCCGCCACCTCGACTGCGTTGCGGCCGGCGCGCTTCGCCTTGTAGAGCGCATTGTCGGCCGCGGCCAGCACGCTGCTGACCGTGGTGCCGTGCCGGGGGGATTCGGCGATGCCCATACTGAGGGTGCACGGGCCCAGATCGGGATTGTTCTTCTCGAACTCGCGCAGGCTGTTCTGTACCCGGGCGACGAACACCTGCGCCTCGGCAGGCTTGGTCATCGGCAAAATCACCAGGAACTCGTCGCCGCCCAGGCGGCCAACCACGTCGAGCGCGCGGCACTGCTGGCGGAGGATGCGGGCGATCTGGATGAGGAGACGGTCGCCCGCGGCGTGTCCCATGGTGTCGTTCACCACCTTGAAGCGGTCCAGGTCCAGCAGCAGGACGCTCGTGTGCAGCTGGTGGCGGAGGCTGCGGGAGATCTCGGCCGCGAGCCGCTCCTCCAGCGCGCGGCGGTTGTAGAGGCCGGTCAGCTCATCGGTGGTGGCGGCGCTGTGGAGCTGCTCGACCAGCTCCGAGTTCTTGAGCGCGATGGCGGCGGCGAAGGAGAGCGTGCCCGCCAGCTCCAGCTCCGCGCGCCCGTAGAGCTTGTCGCTGATCCGGGAGCCGAGCACCAGCACCGCCATCCGCTCCGACCCGGCGTCGAGCGGCACCACCAGCTCGGCCCCGGGCCCGACGAGCGAGGCGACGGCGACGTCGTCCGCTCCAGTGGAAGCGCTCCCGGTCGGGAGGGCCACGTCGAGCGCGGCCTTGTCGATGGGAGCGGGGCGGAGGCGATCGTTGAGGGAGCGAAAGACCTTGGGGGCGTAGACCGTGTCCTCCGGGCGGTAGAGGCAGGCCCACCAGGCGAAGAAGACCTCCGCCATGAAGTCAAGGATCAGCTGCTCCGTCTCCTCGATCGAATGCACCGAGGAGAGCAGGCGGGCCACCTGGCGCAGCGCCCGCAGCTGGAAGACCGCGTCGTCCAGGGCACCCTGGCGCTCGAGGAGGATGCTCCGCAGCTCGAAGACGACGCTGAGCCCGAGCGCCAGGGGCATGGCCACCGCACGCATCTCGCCGACTACGGAGGGATCGGCGTGGATGATGACCTCGGTCTCTCCGCTACCCAGCTTGGCGACCTCGACCGCCTGGTCGAAGCCCTCCTGGGGGCCAGCCCGGGGGATGTTCTCACCCGGGGTGACCAGCCCGAACCAGATCCGCTCGCTCTGGAAGCGCCGGACGAGGGCCACCCGACAGCGCTCGAACAGCTCCCCCTCGGTTCGGGAGAGTCTGCAGGCTGCGGCAAAAGCACTTGGAAGGCTGGCGAGAGCGGCCGGCGTTGAGGCCATGTTCTAAAATACCCGGGGGCTCGGGTTGTAGGGAGGCGTTCCCGGCTCAGCCCGGGGAGGACGCAGCCTGCACGATTCTCCCGCCCGCTGGGAGGGCAATCTTCCCGCCGAGTGAGTCCGACAGGTGGCGAATCAGGAGATCGGCGGCACGGGGCCCCGCGCTCGCGTGGGTGCAGCTCTCCGCGGCCTCGGGGATGCTGTAGCCGTCGCCACCCTGGCAGGCGGGGTAGGCGGACATCACCACTTGGACGGTGTCGCCGCCGGCGAGAGTGGCCCCACCCACCCGGGTGATGTCGCCCACCAGCCGGGATCCCGACGGCCTTGCCCGGTCGTAGGTGAACAGGATGCCTGACACCTGCAGGAACCCTCCCTTGCCCAGGGAGCCATCCGCGACGCCGTGCTCCAGCACTTCCCGGAGCCGGGCGCCGGAGAGGGGGAAGGTGACCACCCGGGTCTCGTCGGCGAAGAGAAAAATGCTCTCTACTTGATAGTTGCTGACCGGTCCCGCCGGGATGACGTCGTCCAGCCGCATTGCGCCGGCGTTGATCAGGGCAACGTCCGCGCCGGTGCCGGCCCGCATCGCATCGGCCACCAGGGACCCGAGCGGCGACTCCCGGTTGCGGGACAGCGCGTCGCGCGCGTCGATCGGGGCCTCCGCCGTCGCCACTATGCGCTCCGGCCCGAGCCGCGCCCGCAGGCTGTCCGACCACGCCTCCACCACCTGCGCCACCGCGCTGTCCTCGGGGAGCCGGGAGTCGATGGTGACCAGTCCGACCGCCTGCCGCCAGTCGCCGTGGCCGTCGCTCCACAGCGTGGCGAACTGCGCGGTCCGGGAGTTGGCGTCCGCCTTGAGTACGTGCCGGCCGGAGACCACCGAGTCGTGCGCCTCGTGCTCGTGCCCGCCCAGGATCAGATCGACGCGCGGATCGCGGGCGAGCAATTCGCGGTCCACCTCGAGGGTCTGGTGGGTGAGCCCCACGATGAGATCAGCCTTCAACGCCGTGAGCGTGTCGGCCACCGCCAGGGCGGCGCTGTCCGGATCGGTGCACCGCACGTAGCTCCGGTAGTCGCCCCGGAGGGTGAGGCCGAAGAGGCCGACGAGATGACCGGAGACGCGAACCGTGTCCCAGGGCAGGACCTCCGGAAACCGGGTGCCGTCGGCGAGGGTGCAGTTGGTCGAGAGCCACTTGAACGACGAGGCCGCGATCCGCGCGATCAGCGTGTCGCGCGGCAGCTCGAACTCGTGGTTGCCGAAGGTGGCGTAGTCCAGCTGTGCTGCGTTCAGCGCCTCGACCATCTGGCGCCCGCCATAGTACTTGCTGAGCAGGCTCGGGCTCAGGACGTCGCCGGCGAGGACGAACAGGATCGGACCCTGATCGGCCACCCGGTGCCGGACCGTGGCGACCCTTGCGAGTCCGCCGCTCCCGTCGTTCAGTGTATCGGCGACGTAGACGTCGTTGATGAGCAGGAAGCGCACCGGCTTCAGCGGCTCCGGCGGCTTGGGGGCAGGCAAGCAGGCCGCGGCCAGCGCCAGCCCCACCCCTCCCCACCACGTCGCTCTCACAGCCCCTCCTCGCTGAGCCGCAGGCTTCGCACCAGGTCGGTACTCAGGATCCTCAGCTCGGACAGCATCTCCCGGCGGGGCCAGTCAGCCCGAGCGTCCAGGATCTCCAGCATGGAGCGGTACCACCAGATCGTCTGGGCCGAGTCTGCCCGGGAGAGGGTATGCAGGTATTCGACCCCCAGCCGCCGGAGGGCGGTGATGGTCGAGCCGCAGGCGTGCAACTCGTCGGCGACGCAGATATCGAGCGCGCGCGGCTCCGCCGCGGCGAGCTGGCCCAGGTACTCCTGCTTGCAGGCCTGCCAGCTGCGCTCCGCCCCGCGGGCATCGAACTTGGGTTCCAGGGCATCCTTCGCGATGGCGAGGGCGACGGGGCCGAACTTGTCCGCGATCTTGCGCTCGAGCAGCGGGCGGTTGCCCGGCGCGGCTTCCTCCAGCACGTGGTGGAGGATGCCGGCCACGACGGTTACCTGCTCGCAGCCGTAACGCGCGAGGACAATCGCGACGTTGGCCGGGTGGGCAAGATAGTCCATGCCGGCCCCGGCAGGCGCCACGGCTCCGTAGTACTTGGCGGCGAACGCGAACGCGTGATTGATGCGGTCGGAATAACCGTGCATGAGCGGCGGGGCAAAGGGCAGCAAGGCTGCGGGGCCCGGCTGCCCCGCTGTCACGGAATGCCGAGAAGCTTATGCGCTTGGAGGCTCAGTCGCCAGCGCGGATGGTCCAGGCAATAGCGCAGCGCCGCGGCGGTGTTGGCCTCGCGGGCCGGCCCGTCCATGGGCTGGAGGAAGAATTGGCCGAACTCGAGCCCCTCGAAACGCGACGGATCGGCCCCAACCTGCGGGTAGACCAGCTTGAGCTCGTCGCCGCCCCGGACCACCAGCGGGGCCTCCGCCTTGGGACTCACGCAGAGCCAGTCGATCCCGGGCGGCGGCTCGACCGTGCCGTTGGTCTCCACCGCGACCTCGAAGTCTGCCGCATGGAACGCGTCGAGGAGGGCGCGATCGAGCTGGAGCAGCGGCTCGCCGCCGGTGCACACCACGAAGCGTCGGCCCGCGCCCCCGGGCGGCCACGCTGCGGCCACGGCGCGCGCGAGCGAGTCGGCATCGGAGAACTTGCCCCCGCCGGGACCGTCGGTGCCCACGAAGTCGGTGTCGCAGAATCGGCAGACGGCGGCCTCGCGGTCGGCCTCGCGGCCGGTCCACAGGTTGCAGCCCGCGAACCGGCAGAACACGGCCGGCCTACCGGTGTTCGCGCCCTCGCCCTGGAGGGTGTAGAAGATTTCCTTGACGGTGTAGCTCATGGCTATGGCAGCTTCACGGCTTCGCTGGGTCGTTCACTCCCGCCTCCCTGAACCCCTTCTCCCTGAGGATACACGCGTCGCAGTGGCCGCAGGGCCGCCCGTCCGGCGTTGGATCGTAGCAGCTCCACGTGATCCCATAGTCCACCCCCAGCCGCTGCCCCAGCTTCACGATCTCCGCCTTGCTGAGGCCGATCAGTGGGGTATGGACCCGGAGAAGCCGCCCCTCGACGCCGGCGCGGGTGGCGAGGTTCGCCATCCGCTCGAAGGCCTCGATGTACTCCGGCCGGCAGTCCGGGTAGCCGCTGTAGTCCAGGGCATTTGCGCCGATGAAGATGTCGGTCGCCTCCAGTACTTCGGCCCAGCCCATGGCGAAGGAGAGGAAGATGGTGTTCCTGGCGGGGACGTACGTCGCGGGGATCCCGTCGCCGATACGATCGAGCGGCGTGTCCTTGGGAACCTCAAGATCCCCGGTGAGTGCCGAGCCGCCGATGGCGCGCAGGTCGATGGCCAGCTCCACGTGCCGCCGCGCGCCGAGCGACCCGGCGACGCGCTTCGCCGCCTCCAGCTCGGCGGCGTGGCGCTGCCCGTAGCGGAAGCTGAGCGCGTAGAGCTCGAAGCCCTGCTCCCGGGCCACGGCCCCCGCGGTAGCGGAGTCCATCCCTCCGCTCACGAGAACGACTGCTTTGGGTGCGATCATGAGCAAAAGTTACCGCCCCAGCACGTGTCGCAACGCCGCCTCCAGCGTCGGATGCCGGAAGGTGTAGCCCGAGCCCAGCAGCCGGGCTGCGGACAGGCGCTGACTGGACAGGAGCGCGGTGTCGGCCATCTCGCCGAAGAGCAGCTTGAGCGCCGGCGCCGGGGCCGGCAGCAGGGCGGGTCGCTTCAGCACGCGCCCCAGCGTCGCCGCGAAGCTGCGGCTGGTGACCGGCTCCGGCGCGGCGGTGTTCACGGGCCCGGCGAGCTCGTCGGTGAAGAGGGCGTGATGGATCACGCCGATCGCGTCGTCGATCGAGATCCAGCTCACCCACTGGCTCCCGCCGCCCAGCGGTCCGCCCGCGCCGAGGAGGAAGGGCGGCAGCATCCGCGCGAGCGCGCCGCCAGCCGGAGTGAGCACCAGGCCGAATCGCGGATTCACCACCCGGATGCCGGCGGCGAGAGCGGGATCGGCCGCGCTCTCCCAGTCGCGTCCGAGCTCGACGAAAAAGTCGGCAGGCGGCCCCTCGGGCAGCGCGTCCTCGGTGAGCACCTCGTCGCCGCGGTTGCCGTAGACGCCCATGGCCGACGCGGAGACCAGGACGCGCGGCGGTCGCCTCAGGCCCGCCAGCGCTTCGGCCAGGAGCATGGTGCCCTCGACCCGGCTGTTGCGGATGCGCCGCTTGCGGTGGTCGCTCCAGCGGGTGCCGACCGTCTCGCCGGCGAGGTGCACGACCGCGTCCAGGCCCTCGAGACCCGCGTGGTCGATCGCCCCCGCGGCGGGATCCCAGTGGATCGCATCACGCAGGCCGCGACGCCTGCTCACCGCGATGACCTCGTGCCCGCCGGTGGTGAGGAAAGGAATCAGGGCGGTGCCGAGGAGCCCGGTGGCCCCGGTGACCGCCACTCGGAGTCGTGGGCCATCGCGGTGGCGCGCATGGGCAGCCAGATCGTCCCGGAGGGTGGCGTGACGATAGGCCAGCATCCGCTCCACCCGGGGGCGCGCCAACAGGCGCGCAGCTGCCGCGCCGACCGTGCCGAACGCCGATGCGAGCTCGATGCGGTCCGTGTATCGCGTCGCCCCGGGACCTTCCGGCTCGAAGCGGTGCTCGTGGATCCAGTGGGAGAACGGTCCCTCCACCTGCTCGTCCACGAACCTGCGACCCTCTACGTAGTCTCGGTGGACCGCAACCCAGCGGAACCGGGCCGGGCCTACCCGCACGCTGACCGCGGTGCGTGCCCCCTCGCGGATGCCTCCGGAGCGCTCGAGCACGGTGACCCGCTCCCACGGGGGGGTGAGACGCTCGAACGCGCCGGGGCGCTCGTGCCAGGCGAAGGCCTCTTCGGCCGAGACGGGCAGCGTGCTGCTGCGCTCGATGATTTCGAATGGCGCCGCCATCGCGCAGGTCTTCTCCTAAATTCCCGCCATGCCCCGCTATAACTTCGCCATCCTGCTGGCGAGCCTCGCGATCCAAGCCTGCGACCGTCGGGCGGGGTCCGCCGCCGCTCAATCCACAGCGTGTGTGGTCGAGCGGATCGCGGACGGCGATACGTTCACCTGCCGCGACGGGCGGAGGGTGCGCCTCATCGGCATCGATGCGCCCGAGCTGGCGCAGGGCGAGTCCGGACGGCAGGCACGCGCCGCGCTACGTCGGCTCGCCCCGCCTGGAGCATCCGTGCGCCTGGAGCGAGATGTCGCCCCTCGCGATCGGTACGGCCGCGAGCTGGCTCACGTCTGGAGCGGCTCCCGGCTGGTGAACGAGGCGCTGGTCCTCGAAGGATGGGCGATGCTCTACACCGTGCCCCCGAACGTCAAGTATGCCGAGCGACTGGAGCGGGTGCAAAAGCAGGCTCGAGCGGCCGGCGCTGGCCTGTGGGGAAGCGGGGGGTTCGCCTGTGCGCCGTCGGCGTATCGACGAGGGGAGTGCCGCTGACTCAGGGGACCAGGGGCGCTCCCGCCCGCCGCACCAGCAGCAGATCCGTGATGTTGTCCATGGTGAGCAAGCCCACGAGCCGCCCGGTCGAGTCCACCACCGGCAGGGCGGGCAACCCGCTGGCGCGGAGGCGCTCCAGCGCCTCCTGAAATCCCAGCGTCGGCGCCACCACCGGCGCCTGAGCCGCCATCACCTCGCCGACGGTGGAGTCCTGCCCCCGCTGGCTCAGCCCCTTGATGATGTGGTCGCGCGTCAGAATTCCCTCGACCCGCCCGTTGTTGTCCACCACCGGGAACTCGCGCTGCTCGCTGGAGAGGAGCAGCTCGACCGCATGTGCCAGCGACGCGTGGATGGGAATGCTCCGGAAGTCGGTCACCATCATCTGGGCCGCGTTCAGTCCCGCGCCCGCGGCGCGCGTCTCCACGGCGGCGGCCTCGGCGCCGGCGCCAAGAAAGACGAAGAGCGAGATCAGGAGCAGGATCGGCATCCCTGCGGTGAGACCGTAGAAGCCGGCCACGACCGCGCTCGCCTGGCCCAGGCGCGCCGCGATCCTGGTGCCCGCCACCAGTCCCAGCCTGCTCGCGAGCAGCGCTCGCAGCACCCGTCCCCCATCCATGGGAAACGCGGGGAACAGGTTGAAGAGCAGCAGGTAGAGGTTTACCCGCATCAGGTTGTCGAGGAACGGTCCGGCCGGCTGGAGGCCCCACAGCGACGGCTCGGGCCCCGACACGGCGAGCACCAGGTAGAGGAGGACGACGATGGCGAGGGTCACCGCGGGCCCCGCCAGCGCGATGAGCAGCTCCTGCCGGGGCTCGTCGGGAATGCGCTCGAGGCGGGCGACGCCGCCGATGGGGAGGAGGATGACGTCCGGCGTCCGCACCCCGAAGCGTCGGGCCATCAGGATGTGGCCAAACTCGTGGAACAGCACACAGGCGAACAGCGCGAGCAGCGAGAGCGCGGCGAGCAGCGCGCCCGACAGACCGCCCTGCTGGTACCCGGCCATCGCCCAGAAGGCGACGAGGATGAAGAAAGTGAGGTGGACCTTGACCTCGGTCCCCGCCACCCGTCCGATCGTGATGGTCCAGCCCATTCGGCGCCTCCGCTCCGCCCGTCGTCGGGCTCCACCCAAAGATAGGCGGAGCGGAGGTTCCGCGGCTCAGCCGATCGCGCGGAGCCCCAGCCGGAGTCGGCCGTTGAAGTCGAGCTGCGCGCCGCTGGCGCAGATCGCCAGCGACGGCGGCGCCACCGGTTCCACCCGGTCGAGCCCGAGCGGATCCCGCTCCGCCCAGCAGGCCATCGCGCGGCGGAGGATGATCTGGGCCTCGATGGCCGGGAGGCTGAACGAGCGGACGTAGTGCATGATGGACTCGTCCGGAGTGCACTCGTCCGCAAGCAGCTCGGCGATCTCGAGGGCCATACGCACGTGGGTGGCGGCCACCGCCTCCTCGGCGATCGAGGCGGCGAGGCGGCACTCGAGGTTGGTCTCCTCCACGTACCGGGCGCGCCGCCGGAGCGCGCCGATCAGCTGGTCGGGGCGGAGGGGATTCCAGCCCGCCTCGGTCGCCACCTCGGGCTCCTCGGCCTCTTCCTCGATCATCGACGCCAGGGCGATCAGCGCCCGGGCGCGCACCGTGTCGCTCATCGGCGCGGGCACACCCACTTCGCGGAAGAACCGGTCCAGGGCCTCCTCGATCGAAAGCTGAGTCTTGAGCCGCCGGACGAACTCGGCGGCCTGGAGCTGGTACGTATCGGCGAGCGCTTCCCAGGCGCGGGCGAACAGCACCTGGAGGCGCAGACGGGTCGAGGCCGAGAACCGGCGAGTCGAGATCAGGCTGGGCGCTGCCATGAGGACCTCCCAATCTTCTGTACGGTGGTGCAGCCCGCTGCTTCCGGGTCTCCGCGGGTGCAACTCCTGAAAGTGCGAGCTTCGTGCCTGCCGGCGCGTTCTCGTGCCCACGGGGAAGTCGTGCCCGGAGTGCCGTTTACCCCCGAGATGACGGCGCCTGCACCACCCCGAGAAGGCCCGTTGTCGCGGTGCCGCCACGACGCTTTCCATGACTGTCGATTCCCATTACAATTGCCCCTTCGCCCCTCAGCAGGAGTTCGACATCGCCACTACCGTCGCCCCGCCCACCTGGACCGTAAAGGACGCGGAGAAGCTGTACAACATGAACGGATGGGGGCTCGGCTACTTCCGCATCAACCCCGACGGCCACGTCACCGTGCACCCGGATGCCAACCGGAAGCGCGGGCTCGATCTCTACCACCTCGCCACCGATCTCCATGCCCAGGGCGTGGGCCTGCCACTGCTGCTCCGCTTTTCCGACATCCTGAAGTCGCGGATCGAGGCCCTCTCGGGCGAGTTCTCCAACGCGATCAAGGAGTTCGGGTACGACGGGAGCTACACCACCGTCTACCCGGTGAAGGTCAACCAGCAGCGCCACGTGGTGCAGGAGATCGTGGAGTTCGGCGCGCCCTACGGCGTTGGCCTCGAGTGCGGAAGCAAGCCCGAGCTCCAGGCGGTGCTGGGCCTCAACGAGGACACCCGGCATCTCATCGTCTGCAACGGCTACAAGGACGAGGAGTACATGCGGCTGGCCCTGATGGGCCAGAAGCTGGGCCACACCGTGATGGTCGTGCTGGAGCAGCTCAACGAGCTGGACGTCCTGCTCAAGGTGGCCGACGAGATGGGCGTGGCTTCGACCGCGGGGGTCCGGATCAAGCTGGCGACCGAGGGCTCGGGCCGCTGGGCCAAGAGTGGCGGCGAGCGCTCGAAGTTCGGGCTCTCGGCGGTGGAGCTGATGCGGCTCCTCGACGAGCTGGAGCGGCGGGGGCGGAAGGACATCCTCAAGCTGGTGCACTTCCACCTGGGAAGTCAGATCACCGACATCCGCCATGTGAAGGCCGGCCTGGAAGAGATCAGCCGATACTACGCCGAGCTGCGGGGCATGGGGTTCGACATCTCCCACGTGGACGTGGGCGGCGGCCTGGGCGTCGACTACGACGGCTCCCGCTCGACCCGGTCGGCGAGCGTCAACTACACCATGCGGGAGTACGCCAGCGACGTCGTCTACACCATCGGCACCGCCTGCCGCACCGAGGAGCTGCCGATGCCGCACATCATCAGCGAGTCGGGCCGGGCGCTCACGGCGCACCACGCCCTGCTGCTGGTAGACGTGACCGACGTCGAGTCGCTGGTGGAGCCCGCGCCGCCGGTTCTGCGCGAGGACCCGCATCCGCTGCTGCAGGAGATGGCGGAGAACCTCGAAGCGCTGAGTCCGGAGCGGATCGAGGAGGTCTTCCACGACGCGATCTTCGCCAAGGAGCGGACCCAGGAGTACTTCGCCAGCGGTGTCTTCTCGCTGCGCGACAAGGCGGACGCGGAGCAGCTGTACCTGGCCACGCTTCACGCTCTTCAGCAGGCGATCGGGGACGACCGGACGTCGTTTCCGGAGATCACGGCTCACATCGACGCCGCCCTGGTGGACCGGTACTTCTGCAACTTCTCGGTGTTCCAGTCGCTGCCGGACCACTGGGCGATCGACCAGCTGTTCCCCATCATGCCGATCCATCGGCTCAGCGAGCCGCCCACCCGGCGGGGCACCCTCCAGGACATGACCTGCGACTCCGACGGGGTGATCGACCGCTTCGTGGGAGGGCGCAAGGGGAAGCCGTCACTCGAGCTCCACCCGGTGCACGAGGGCGAGCCCTACATCCTCGGCATCTTCCTCACCGGCGCCTACCAGGAGATCCTGGGCGACCTGCACAACCTCTTCGGCGACACCAACGCGGTCCACGTGCGGCTGACCGACCAGGGCTACGAGGTGACCGACCTGGTGCACGGCGACACGGTGACCGAGGTGCTCAACTACGTCCAGTTCCACGCCAGCGACCTGCTGGCCACTTTCCGCCGGAAGGTGGCCAACGCGAAGGGGCTGTCGCGGCAGGAGGCCAACTCGTTCATCGCGGACTTCGTGGCGGGGCTGGAGGGGTATACGTACCTGGAGGAGGATGTGGAGCGGGAGTAGAGGGCGGACCGGCGTCACCCGTCATCCCGAGGAGCGTAAGCGACGAGGGATCTTCTCACCCGGTCTCCGATGACCGCCGAGAAGATCCCTCGCTTCGCTCGGGATGACAGGTCCCGCCCGTCCGCCTACCCCTCCTTGTCCTCGTACATCTCCTTCAGCCTGCTCACCACGTTCGGGTCCGCCAGCGTCGTCGTGTCCCCGAGTGCGCGGCCCTCGGCGATGTCCTTGAGCAGCCGGCGCATGATCTTTCCGCTTCGGGTCTTGGGCAGGTCGGCGCTGAAGAGGATGTCGTCCGGCCGGGCGATGGCGCCGATCTTCCGGGTCACATGGTCGCGTAGGGCGTCGCGCAAGCTGGGCGACGGCTGGTTGCCTTCCTTCAGGGTGACGAACGCCGCCAGCGACTGGCCCTTGAGCTCGTGGCTCCGGCCCACCACAGCCGCCTCGGCGACCGCGGGGTGGTCCACCAGCGCGCTCTCGACTTCCATCGTCCCTATCCGGTGCCCGGCGACGTTCAGCACATCGTCCACCCGTCCCAGGATCCACCAGTATCCGTCCTCATCGAGCTTGGCCCCGTCGCCCGCGAAGTAGCGGCCCGGGAACCGGCTCCAGTAGGTCGCCTGATAGCGGGCATCGTCGCCATAGATCGTGCGCAGCATCCCCGGCCAGGGCTCGGACAGCGTCAGGAAGCCGCCGCCCCGCGCGAGGGCTTTGCCGCCGTTGTCCACGAGCTCGGCGACGATCCCGGGGTACGGTTGGGTCGCCGAGCCGGGCTTCGTGGTCGTCACGCCCGGGAGCGGGGTGATCATGATCCCGCCAGTCTCCGTCTGCCACCACGTGTCCACGATGGGACAGCGGCCCCCGCCGATGTGCTCGTGATACCACATCCAGGCTTCGGGATTGATCGGCTCGCCCACCGACCCCAGGAGGCGGAGGGTGGAGAGATCGTGCGCCCGTGGGTGCTCGACCCCCCACTTCATGAAAGCACGGACCGCGGTCGGGGCGGTGTACAACACGGTCACGCCGTAGCGCTCGATCAGCTTCCAGAACCGGTCTCGCTCGGGCCAGTCCGGGGCCCCCTCGTACATCACCACCGTCGCGCCGTTAGCCAGGGGACCGTAGACCACGTAGCTGTGGCCCGTCACCCAGCCGATGTCCGCGGTGCACCAGAAGACGTCCTCGTCCTTGAGGTCGAAGACGTGTTTCGTGGTGGCGGCAACCTGAGTCAGATAGCCGCCGGTGGTGTGGACGATGCCCTTGGGCTTCCCAGTGGTCCCTGAGGTATAGAGGATGAAGAGCAGGTCCTCCGCGTCCATCGCCTCGGGGTCGCAGTGGTACGGCTCGGGGTCGAGGAGGCGATGCCACCAGTGGTCCCGTCCTTCCACCATGTTGGCGAACGACTCGTCGCCGGGGGAGCCGGAGCGCCGCTGGACCACGACGACGTGGCGGATCGAAGGGCACTCCCGCAGCGCCTCGTCGGCGAAGCGCTTGAGCGGCAGCACCTGTCCGCGCCGGTAACCACCGTCGGAGGTGATGAGCGCGACCGCCTGCGCGTCGTTGATCCGGTCCCGTAGGGACTCCGCCGAGAAACCGCCGAAAACTACCGAGTGGACGGCGCCGATCCGGGCGCAGGCGAGCATCGCGATCGCGGCCTGCGGCACCATCGGCAGATAGATCGCTACCCGGTCGCCCCGCTTGATGCCGAGGCGGCGGAGCGCGTTGGCGCAGCGGCTCACCTCCCGCGCGAGCTCCCAGTAGGTGAGCACCTGGCGATCGCCGGGCTCTCCCTCCCAGATGATCGCGGCCTTGTTGCGCCGGGGCCCGGTCAGATGTCGGTCGAGGCAGTTGGTGGAGACGTTGAGCTTGCCGCCGACGAACCACTTGGCGTGCGGCGGGTTCCACTCCAACACCCGGTCCCAGGGCCGGATCCAGTCGAGGGCGCGTGCCTGGTCGGCCCAGTACCCTTCCCGGTCCTGCGCGGCGGCCTGGTAGAGCGCCAGGGCCACGTTCGCGCGCGCCGCGAAGTCCGGGGGCGGGGGGAAGCGCCGGTGCTCCGAGAGCAGGGTAGCGAGCTGGTCGGTGGTCGTCACCCGCGCTTCTCGATCGGCACGAACGGCCGCTCCGCGCTCCCGGTGTAGATCTGGCGCGGCCGGGCGATCTTCTGGTCCTTGTCCAGAAGCATCTCCTCCCACTGGGCCAGCCAGCCGGGCATCCGGCCCAGGGCGAAGAGCACGGTGAAGTACTCGGTGGGATAGCCCATCGCCTGGTAGATCAGGCCGGAGTAGAAGTCCACGTTGGGGTAAAGCTTCCGCTTGATGAAGTACTCGTCCTCCAGCGCGATCCGCTCCAGCTCCATCGCGATCTCCAGCTTCGGATTCAGCCCGGTCTCCCGGAACACGTCGTCGGCGACCCGCTTGATCAGCTTGGCCCGGGGGTCGTAGGACTTGTACACCCGGTGGCCGAAGCCCATCAGCCGGCCGCCGCCGCCCTTCACCTCCTTGATGAACGCCGGGATGTTCTTCTTGGCCCCGATCTCGTCCAGCATAGCGAGCACGGCCTCGTTGGCCCCGCCGTGAAGCGGTCCGTAGAGCGCCGCGATCCCGGCCGAGACGGCGGAGAAGGGGTCCACGTGCGACGACCCGACGCCACGTACCGCGCTGGTGGAGCAGTTCTGCTCGTGATCGGCGTGGAGGATGAGGAGGATCTCGAGCGCGCGCTGCAGCACCTTGTTCGGCTTGTGGCGGCCGCCGATGCTGAACGTCATGTTGACGAAGTTCGCGATGTAGTCGAGATCGTTGTCCGGGAACACGATCGGCAGCCCCCGGGAGTGGCGGAAGGCGAAGGCCGCGATGGTGGGCGCCTTGGCCAGGAGCCGCACCCGCTGGAGCTTGCGATTCTCGGGATCGTGGATGTTCTTGGCGTCGGGATAGAAGGTGGACATCGCTCCCACCACGCCGAGGAGGACGCCCATCGGGTGGGCATCGTAGCGGAATCCCTCGAGGAACTTGGTGATGTTGGTATGGACGTAGGTGTGGTACTTCACCGTCTCCGTCCACTTGGTGAGCTGCGTCTTGGTCGGCAGCTCCCCCTCGATCAGGAGGTACGCGACCTCGAGAAAGCTCCCCTGATCGGCCAGCTGCTCGATCGGATAGCCGCGGTACCGCAGGATGCCCCGGTCGCCGTCGATGAACGTGATCGCGCTCCGGCACGCGGCCGTGTTCATGAAGGCCGGGTCGTACGTCATGAGGCCGAAGTCGTCGTCCGAGACCTTGATCTGGCGGAGGTCCGTGGCCCGGACGGTTCCCTCGGACACCGGTATGTCGTAGCTACGGCCGGTGCGATTATCGGTGATGGTCAAGCTGTCCTGGGGCACGTACCGGCTCCTCGGGGAATGCGTCGGTGAGAAGATGTCGTAGGGCGATGTCCGAGTATAACTTGCGCCCGGCCGCATTCGCCAGCAACCACCTACTGCGAGATTCACCGCATGTGCAAAGCGACCGCCATCCTCTTCGCCGCCGCAGTCCTGGCCCCCCCGCTCCGGGCCCAGTCCACCGTGGACACCGCCGGCTCCGGCGTCCTCATCGCCGAGGCCCTGGAGCGATCCGCAGTCATGGAGAACCTGCGCTATCTGAGCGACGTTATCGGACCGCGGCTCTCCGGCTCGCCCGCGATGCGCCGGGCGAACGAGTGGACCGCCGAGCGATTCCGAAGCTACGGACTGGCGGCGTCGCTGGAGCCCTTCGACTTCGGCGTCACCTGGGAGCGCGGTCCCCTCTCCCTCCGGCTCACGGCGCCCTTCGAACGGGCGATGACGGGATACAGCTGGGCCTGGACCGCCGGGACCGACGGGAAGACACGCAAGGGGCCGGTGGTCCTGGTGGACCTGTCCACCCGCGACAGCCTCGCGGTGTACCGCGACCGGGTCCGCGGCGCCTGGGTTCTGCCGAAGCCTTCGACTCCGATCTGGAACCCGGACGCGCCACCGCCAAGCCCGGAGGACTCGCAGCGCATCGCCGCGATCAAGGACGCCCGCGCGGCCCTGACCGCCGACACTTCGGCCCCCGCGGTGCGGCAGCGCCGGCAGTACCAGATCGACCTGCCCTACATGCTCCGAGAGGCGGGAGCGTTGGGGACGCTCGTGGACGGTGCGAAGGAGCACGCCCTCATGACGATGAGCGGCTCGCCCAACCGGGTCGCGCCGCTGCCCAACATCGTGATCTCGCACGAGGACTACACCCTGATGGAGCGCCTCATCGCCCACAGGGTGACGCCGAGGCTGGAAGGGCGAGTGGAGAACAAGCTCGGCAAGTCGCGGGTGCAGCAGTGGAACACGGTTGGTGACCTCCGGGGGTCCGAGCTGCCGGGGCAGGTGGTGATCCTCGGTGCTCACCTCGACAGCTGGGATCTCGGCACCGGGGTGACCGACAACGGGGCGGGATCGATGGTGGTGCTCGAGGCCGCGCGGGTGCTGGCGAAATCGGGACTCAAGCCCAAGCGAACGATCCGATTCATCCTGTTCGCGGGCGAGGAGGAAGGGCTGCTCGGCTCGCGGCAGTACGCGGCGACGCACGCGGCAGAGGCGGACAGCGTGCAGGCGGTCCTGGTGATCGACAACGGTACAGGACGGATCGTGGGACAGGCGTTGCAGGGACGGCCGGAATTCGCGGAGCTCTGGCAGGCGCTCCTCGTTCCGGTGGCGCGGCTCGGCGCGGACTCGGTGCGGGAGGACGTGAAGACGGGGACCGACCACTTGTCCTTCATTCCGTACGGGGTTCCCGGGTTCAACTTCGACCAGGAGCCGCGGGGGTACAACCACACCCACCACTCGCAGAGCGACACCTACGACAAGGCTGTGGCGGAGGACCTGCAGCAGGCGAGCGCGGTGATGGCGGTGACGGCGTGGGAGCTGGCGAACCTGGGCGAGCTGCTGCCGCGGGGGCCGAAGCCGGGGCCGGAGACGGTACCCACCACGCCCTCGGCGATGAGCGCCAAATAACTGTCATCCCGAGCACAACGAGGGATCTTGCGGGTGCGGGCAAGATCCTCGCTGCGCTCGGGATGACGGTACTTTCTACCCCCGCAGCTCCACCGTACAGGTGGTGTCGAACCCACCTCGCGGGTTGTAGATCGTCGTCACCTTGAGGCGCTTCGCCCCGAGTGCCCGCTGGAGGTCCTCCGCGATCTTCGCGGTCGCGTGCTCCTGGAAGATCCCCACGTTGCGGTAGCTGGTGACGTAGTACTTGAGGCTCTTGAGCTCGATGCACCGGTCCGACGGCACGTAGGTGATCCGGAGCGTCGCAAAGTCCGGTAGCCCGCTGTAAGGGCACACCGGGCTGAACTCCCGGGTCTCCGTCACGATCTCCTGGTCGGGGCCGGCGTACTCGAACGTCTCCAGCACCGCGACGTCCACCGCCTCAGGGCCCACGAACGGAATGGTTCTGCCTTCGGCGATCGCCATGCGCGAATCCTAGCTGTCTTCCCGCGGCTTGACCATCCCGCTCTCCAGCCAGCCGTGCTGCCCCGCGAGGACCTGCTGCGCTACCCGGTAGGTCGCCACGTCGTCGTTGTGGAACACGGCCTCGAAGCGCTCTTCCACCCGCCGCCGCGCGTGACGGCAGAAGAGGTCCGCCAGATCCACAGGCCCCGGCTCGATCTCCCCGTCCCGCTGCATCGCTGCGGCTCGGGAACATGCCGCCGTCATCGCCAGCAGCTCGGCCCCGATCTCCACCAGTCGGCCAAGCACCGCCTGGCGCTTTTCCAGCTTCGGGCCGAACCGGATCATGCAGTGGAACAGCGTCCGCGCGAGCCGGCGAGTGGACCGATCCACGAACCGCACATGGCCGGCCAGCCGTCCGAACTCCCCGTATCGGGGCGCCCGGCCCCAGCCCAGAAAGAGCTTGGGATACCACCAGGCGTAGTACACGCCTGATCGGAGCGCCGCCTTGATCTTCATCCCCATCGAGGCCTTCGGGTCGATGATGTCGCCCGCGACCCGAAGGTGGGTGTCCACCGCCTCCCGGGCGATGAACAGCCGCATGATCTCGCTCGACCCCTCGAAGATCAGGTTGATCCGGTAGTCGCGCATCATCCGCTCGATCGGATCCGGTCGCTCGCCCCGGCTCCGCAGGCTGTCGGCCGTCTCGTAGCCGCGGCCGCCCTTGATCTGCAGCGCGTCGTCCACGATCCGCCAGCCGATCTCTGTATTCCACATCTTGGCCATCGCCGCCTCGAGCCGGATATCGGCGTTGCCGCGGTCCGCGAGCAGCGATGCGAGATCGGAGACCGCCTCCATCGCGAAGATCTCCGCGGCCATCCGGCCGAGCTTCTGGGCGACGGCGTCGTGCTTGCCCACCGGCGCGCCCCACTGCACCCGCTCGGCGGCCCAGCGGCGGGAGATCTCCAGCGCGCGCTTGGACCCGGCCACCGCAGACGCGGGCAGGGTCAGCCGCCCCGTATTGAGTGTGATGAGCGCGAGCTTGAGGCCCTTGCCCTCGCCCCAGAGCACGTTCTCGACCGGCACCCGCACGTTGGTGAACCGGATGATGCCGTTCTCGATCGCCTTGAGTCCCATGAAGTGGAGCCGCTGGACCACATGGACCCCGGGCCAGTCCGCCTCAACGATGAACGCCGTAATCTGCTTCGGCCCCGTCCGCGCCATCACTACGAAGAGCTCCGCAATGGTGCCGTTGGTGCACCACAGCTTCTCCCCGTTCAGCACGTAGTGGCCGCCGTCGTCCGAGAGCGTCGCCGTGGTGGCGAGCCCCGCCGGATCGGAGCCGACGAGGTTCTCGGTGAGCGCGAACGCCGAGACGGCTCCCCTGGCGAGGCGAGGCAGGTAGCGGGCCTTCTGTTCCGGGGTGCCGAAGAGCTTGAGCGGCGTGGGGACGCCGATGGACTGCGCCGCGGAGAGGAGCGCGGTGAGGTTGCCGTCCTGGCTGGTGACCAGGCCGATCGCAGGGGTATAGCTGTACTGGCTCAGACCGAGCCCCCCGTACTCGGTGGGGATCTTGATGCCGAACGCGCCGATCTCGCCCAGCCCGCGGACGATGTAGCTCGGGATCTTGCCTTCGCGGTCGATCATGTCGCTGTCCACGCGGTCCCGCATGAACCGCTCGAGGCGCTCCATGAATGGGCGCGCCCGCTCCAGGTCCGCGGGGTTGGGCCGCGGAAACGGATGGATCAGGTCCAGCCGGAAGGAGCCCTCGAACATGGACCGGACGAAGCTGGGTGCCTGCCATTCCTTCTCCCGCGCCGCCTCGGCGACCTCTCGCGCCTCCTGCTCCGAGGCGAGGGTCGTGCCGGGCTTCTCGCTGGGTGGGTCGAGGACTTCAGTCATTGCCGGGAGACCGGGTGAAGGTGGAGGCCAGGGGGCGCGTGAGTCCGGCGACACCGTGGAGCACCAAGCCGACCACGTGCCGACGGCGGCGCTCGAGGTCTTCGGTGTCTTCCAGGGTCACACCGACGGCTGGTGCGACGGTGCGAGCGTGAATCAGGTGGAACCAGCACAGCGCGATGATGCTGAGCAGCAGCTGCGCGGCCTCGCCCGAGGGTGAGTCGTCGAGCCCGAG
>DATLHD010000089.1:0-6139 GCA_035540075.1 Gemmatimonadales bacterium | reverse complement strand
CGTCGGTGAGATGATAGAGCGGGCCCAGCAGAAGCACGACGTCCGCCATGCCGGACGGAAGATCGAGTGCGCGCGCATCGCCCACCCGGCAGGAGACGAGGGGACGCGGCGCTACACTACTGCGACGCTGCGCTTCGGCGACCAGTCGGGGCGTGCGATCCAGCAGGTGCACGCCGTGCCCACGCTCCGCGAGCCACAGGGCATACGCGCCGGCGGCTCCGCCCACATCGACCACGGCCGCCGGCGGGGGCGGCATGAATCGCTCGAGAAGCTCGCGGGTCCGCTCCTGCTCGAGCCGAAACGCTCCCTGCTCGAGCCGGCTCTCCTCCGGAGTCCGGTCGTAGTACTCGACGATCGCGGGATCGAAGGCGTTGCCGTCGGTACCCACGGTCTCAGCCCTTGTCCAGCCGGACGCCGCGGGTGTAGGCCATGGCCGGCTTCCCGAGCTGCCGCCGCAGGAAGGCCACCTGGCCGATGTGATACGAATCGTGCTGCATGAGGAAGTCGATGAGAGCGAGCTCCGCGAGGGTGGGCCATTCGAGAAGCGGATGCAGCGGGGCGACCTGGGGCTCCATGGCATTCTCCCGGAGGTCGTGTTCCTGCCCCGTCAGACCGCGCCAGCCGCCTCGTACGCGGCCCGAGTGAGCTCGAAGCGGATCACACCGGGCTCGGAGCCCTCCCCGATGAGCGCGAACCCGCTCTTCCGGAGCACGCCGATGGATGGGGTCAGCTCCGGCAGGGTCTCGGCGATCACCCGCCGTACTTCAGGCAGTCGAAAGGCGCGCGCCACGAGCGCGCGCACGGCCTCCGAAGCATAGCCTCGCCGTCGGTGGTCGGTCACGATCCCGTAACCGACTTCCACGGTGCCGTCCTCCGTCGGCGGACCCTTGTACCCCGCGGTGCCGATTAGGGTGCCCGCTTCTGCGTCGGGCAGAACGAGGAAATACATCCACCACTCGCCTTCGCCTGGAGTCGCGGCCAGTCGGTCGCGGGTGAACTCGAGTGCGGGTGGATCCAGGAACTCCGGAGGCCAGGTCGGCGGCACCCGAGCATTCAGCGCGCTGCCCAATGCCGACGGGCTCTCGAGCGCGGCGGAGAGCTGATCGGTGGTCGCGGGAATCAGCTCGAGTCGTTCGCTGCGGATCATCGGTGGCGGCGGAGGCTCACGAGCGGGCGAACTTGAGGTGCGTCACGTCGGCGACCGCGACCGTGCGGACGAGCCGCAGGCCATGCAGGTCGTCGATCCCCTCGAAGGGTCGCTCGCCCTTGCCGAGGAGTGTCGGAACGAGGTGGATCTCCATCTCGTCCACCAGCCCGGCCGAGAGGTATTGCCGTGCGACGTCTGCGCCACCCGCGAGCGCAACGTCGCGGCCGCCGGCCGAGCTCCGGGCCAGCTCCAGCGCCGAGGCGATGCCGTCGGTGACGAAGGTGAACGTCGTCCCGCCGTCCAGCGCGAGCGGCGGGCGCGGGTGATGGGTCAGCACGAACACCGGATGGTGAAAGGGCGGGGTGTCACCCCACCAGCCGTTCCACGGCTGTGTCGAGCTCCAGGGCCCCGGGTGCCCGCCGAACATGTTGCGGCCCATGATCGTGGCGCCGATGTTCGCAAGCTCCTCCTCCAGGATGCGGCTGCTCTCGTTGACTTCTCCACCTTCGAGTCCGTGCGGCTCGCGCCACGCCGCCAGGGCCACCACCCACTCGTGCAGTCCCTCGCCGCCGATGCCCAGCGGATTCTTCCTGCTCTGCTCTGGTCCCGCGGTGAAACCATCGAGTGACATTGAGATTCTGAAGCGGAGCTTTTGCACGTGCCCTCCTGAGTCGCTCACCAGGGTAGCCGGCCGAGGAGCATGTCCTCGAACATCGCGAAGCCGCCGGCCACGCTGAGGAAGTGGAGTCGGCGGGTGGACCGCTCCGTATGCTGCGCGAGGTACGCGGGATAAAACTCCCGGAAGCTACCCCGATACTCGGCGTTCATGCTCCGCCATCCACTCAGGTCTTCGAGATCGACCATCGCGCGATGCCCAGCCGGTGTTCGATCAGCTCGACGGCCGCCTCCGGCGTCTCGACCTCGTGGAGCGGCGCCTGGGTCTCGATCGACCGGAAGAACACCGCCGCCTCCGGTGAGGGAGCCAACAGGACGGTGGGCCTGGCGAGCTTCAACGCCAGCGCCACTTCCGATGCCGTACCGGCGCCTTCCACCCCGCAGGCCACGACCACGTCGCTACTCAGGACGTTGATCACGTTTCGCGCCTCACCGACACCGGTGAACACCGCGATATCAACTGCCGCGCCCACCGGACCATCGGGTCCGCTCGGGAGGATACCGACGGTGAGGCTGCCCGGCACCGATTTGGCCCCGACGGAGGCGGCCTCCATGACTCCGGCGGGACGCCCACCCGTGAGCACCACCCACCCCGCCTCGGCCGCGAGGCGGCCGAAGCGATGAGCGGCCTCGAGGGTCGAGGAGGTGGAAGCATTGCCGCCCATGACACCGATCACAGGACGTCTCACCGCGTCACGCCATGAGCGCGGCGAGCGCGTGGGAGGGTCCCAGCGCCGCCGCGGCGCGGAGGACGACCTCGCCGTCAGCCGCACGCACGTCCAGCAGGGCGTCTGGAAAGGTGATGATCCAGCGGCGCTCGCGCACCTTCTCACCGTTGGTGGCGGACACCACCTCGTAGAAGCTGCCCCGGGGCAGGTCGCCGGTGACCTCGCCACCGAGCACGGCCGGCGGGGCGCCCCAGAAGTACCCGGTGACATGGTGGAAGCGCACGACCGCACAATGATGGGGATCCCGGGAGATCCGGTAGGCCAGCCAGAGCGTGCCGTCAGTGGACAGCACCGCGGGTGCCGGCGCGTGCGCACTCATAGGAGGCGGCTCGGTCCATTCCTGGAGCATCGGTGCCACGCACGAATCCTATGGGCCCTCGACACCGCTGGCCAGCGCCCGGCCCACGGATTGCCCAACGGGCGCACGCGAGCCATCATTGGTGGCCCCGTCCACTGGAGCGGACGATGGATCTCGGCGACATCACCCAACTCACACTCGTCGCGACCTTCACTCTCGTCGTGGGTCGCATCGGCTGGTCTCTGGCTCGCCTGATCGATCGGCGTGCCTACCGCCAGCCCGCATTGACCGATGATGCCGCCGAGCGGATCCGGACGCTCGAGGACGAACAGATGGCGCTGCGGCAGGAGCTAGCGGAGCTTCAGGAACGGCAGGACTTCACCGAGCGCGTCCTGCTGCAGGAGGAGCGCCCACGTCTCGATCTTCCGGCGCCTGAGCGGGTCGCGACACCGCGCTAGAGTCCGGCTCACCCGCCCAAGGGCCGCTCGGCCATCAAGCCGAGCAGATGCTCGTCCGGGTCCCTCAGGAATACCATCCAGAGCTCGTGGTCCTCGAGGCGAGCGATGCGGTGCGGCTCGTCCACGAAGCGGGCACCCCGTTCCCTCAAGGTCGCATAGGCAAGTTCGAGATCGGGGACGCGATAATAGACAACCCCGACTTTCGCCTCTTCCGCGCCCGGCGACCGCTGGCCGAGCATCAGGCGCACCTCTCCGCACTGGAGAAAGGCCAGGCCGGGCGGTGCTCGGAACAGAAAGCGGAGTCCGAGCACGTCGCGGTAGAAGGTGACCGCGCGCTCCAGATCCGTCACCGGGATGGCGATCTGGCCGACGCCGGACGGTCCTTGGTAGCCGCTCAAGCGTGACGCCACTGGGGGGAGATGCTTCGCGCGCGCAGTCCCGCGGCCTCGAGCTCGAGGTAGCGCCGGTTGAGGTCCCGGGTCAGACGCGAGACGAGGGAGGCGAGCAGGCCTTCGAATCGTACCGAGAGCGTCACTCGGCTGCCTCTCTCGAACGGCTCGACCCCGTGCTCCGCGATCGCGCGCACGCCGAGACCTCCGGTCACCCAGGTGAAGCGACGCCCCTCCGCGAGCTCCACGATCCGCCAGATCGCCGGGAGCAGTCGGGGCTGATGAATGCGCACCCGTGTGCCGACGGCGAGTGCCCCCTGGTCGAGGCGGCGGATGCGGGTGACGCTGGGCGTCCACTCGGGCCAGCGCTCCACGTCGGCGAGGACGGACCACACGCGATCCGGCGCCGCAGGGATGTCGGCGGTGATGCTGAAGTGGTTCACAGACGATCCCGGTAGGCGCGCTCCACCTCCGCGCCGAAGCACGCGAATACGACGAGCTGTACACCGGACCCCCGCTCACCGCACTCGCGCACCGCGCGAACCGCCACGTCGGTGGCCTGCCCCAAGGGGTAGCCGTAGATCCCCGTGCTGATCGCCGGGAACGCGATGCTCCGGAGGCCGTGCTCGTCAGCGAGCCGCAGCGCCGATCGGTAGGCCGAGGCGAGCAGCTCCGCCTCACCTTCCCCGCCACCGCGCCAGACCGGGCCCACGGCGTGAATCACGTACTTCGCCGGCAGACGGAAGCCGGAAGTGATCCGGGCCTCCCCGGTGGGGCACTGCCCTATCGCGGCACAAGCGCGCGCCAGCTCAGGACCCGCGGCCCGATGGATCGCGCCGCACACGCCGCCACCCGGGGCCAGTGCCTCGTTGGCCGCGTTCACGATGGCGTCCGTGTCGAGAGTGGTGATGTCTACGACTCTGGTGGTCAGCTCCATAAAGAGCAGCCATCTACCCTCGGCGCTTGAAGAACTGCACGGCGCGCTCGTGCCGCTCGGCGGCGGCCCGGGTAGCGAACGTGCCCAGGTTCCGTCGCTTTCCGGTCTTGGGATCCTGCTTCCGTGAATAGAGCCGGTACTTGCCGGACGCTAGCTTGCGAATCACGCGCGCTCCCCTCTGCGCTCAGCCGAGACGCGCGGCGATCCGAAGCACCAGCAGCACCAGCATCCCAACGGCCAGAATCAAGGCGATGGTCGCGAAGCCAAGCACCAGCCTCACCCGCCGGAGGCCCGCCTGCTGAAGTCGGATGGACTCTTCCTGGTTCCGCAGCGCGTCGCCGTAGCGCTCGGCATGATGCCGCTGGAGATCGCGGATCTCCTCCAGCAGGCGAATGACCCGGTCATCGTTCATGCGGACTCCCGCGGGGCGGCGTGGCCCGGAGGCGGACGCAGTCGCCGCTCCAGCAGGTCTTCCCGGGCGGCGAAGCCGTGCCGCAGGTAGAGGGAGCGGCTTTGCGGCGTGGGCCAGAGGATCACGGCATCCATCTCCCCGGCCTGACAGGCCTCCAGACAGACGCCCAGAAGCCGGCTGCCCAGACCCGCGCCTCTGCTCGAAGGTACCACGTACAGGCTGCTCACGTAGCCGTGGCTTTCGGCCTCCGCGACCGGGTTCGGGAGCTTCTCGATCCGCTGGAGCCAGATCGTTCCCACGGCGCGGCGGCCCTCCTCGGCGATCCAGCAGCGCCAGGAGCTCCCGGAGACGAGGCGCGCCTCCATCCAGACCGAGCAGCGTGCGAGGAAATCGTCCTTCGCTTCGACCGGAGCGTCATGCGCTGCTCGGAATTCATAGCGAAGCCGCGCCAGGGCCGGCACATCCCGACTCACCGCCGGTCTGATGCTGGCGTGCGACGTGGCAGTCACGCGGTCTCGCCCGCGCTCCGCGGAGCCGAGGGATCGGCCGAGCCGTCGCTCCCTCTGCGGCGGAACACGTCCTCGAAATGCCAGCGGACGTCGCTGATGTCGGGGGCGGCGCGAAGCACCTGGTGCAGCGCCGGCGCGAGTCTCGGAAGCACGATGAGCTCGCCTCGACCCCGGAGTCGTTCCAGCAGCGGCGGGCGCTCATGGATGTGAGCCAGCCACTCGGGCGTGTCTTCAGGGATCAGACCTACACTGAGGAGATAGCGCCGCCCGTCTCGCTGGCCGCTCGTCTGCCACCCCCAGTCCTCCTGCCAGGGATCGGTGAGATCCGCCCAGCCGCGCTCCCGCAGCTCCGCGATCAGCCAGAAGATGCAATCCTCGCCGAAGCAGCAGGGGTTGATGAAGTGCGGCTGCACTTCCGTTTGATTGAAGCGAGGTGTCTTGAAGGTGACGTGGCTACGCATGCTGGCTCCGCCCCTCCGCAGGCATGTCGTCGGCTTCGGAGTGTGACCGACCGCACCGCCCGCTCTCGACTGCGGCCCTAACCTATGTCCTTGAAGGGTTTGGCTAATGGACTCTCTCGCGGAGG
>DATLHD010000088.1:0-4170 GCA_035540075.1 Gemmatimonadales bacterium | reverse complement strand
TGGAGCACGGCTCGCACCGCGCGGGAGGCGTCGCGGTAATGAATGAAGGAGCCCTGGAAGAAGGTGGCCGCGGGGCAGAGCCGGACGGCCTGCGCGATCGGCAGGCCGGCGTGGATGCCGTACTTGCGCGCGCCGTAGGAGGCGGACTGCACCACGCCGCGCTGGTCCCGCCGGCCGCCGACCACCAGAAGCTCGACCTCGCGCAGCTCGGGGTGGCGCTGCCGGCAGACCTCCACGAAGAAGGCGTCGAGATCCACGTGGAGAATGCGGGCGCTCATGCTATCTTCTCCGCACCCACGGAAGGGAGCTCCAGCCGATGATGAGCAAGACGATGCAGGATGCGTTGAACGAGCAGATGAAGCAGGAATTCTACTCCTCGTATCTCTACCTCTCAATGTCGGCCTACTGCGATCGCGCGAACCTTCCCGGCCTCGCCCAATGGATGCGGGTGCAGGCGCAGGAGGAGAACAAGCACGCGATAAAGATCTTCGACCACCTGCTCGACCGGGGCGGCAAGGTGGAGCTGTACCAGCTCGACCGTCCCCCGGCGGACTTCGCCTCCCCCCGCGACGTCTTCGAGCAGGCGCACAAGCACGAGCAGCAAGTCACCGCCAGCATCAACAAGGTGTACGGCCTGGCGATGGACGAGCGCGACTTCGCCAGCCGGGTGTTCCTCGACTGGTTCGTGCAGGAGCAGGTGGAGGAGGAGAAGACCAGCGGACTGCTGGCGGAGCAGTTCGGCATGGTGGGTGACGACCGCCCCGGCCTGCTCATGCTCGATCGCGAGCTGAGGCAGCGGAAGAGCGGGGCAGCCGAGGCGTCCACGGACCCGACGTGAGCCTCGGGCCGGCCGCTTTCCTGGGGCTCGGCGCGATCGGCGCGCCGATGGCGGCGCGGCTCGCGCGCGGCGCCCGGCTTACCGTGTGGAACCGGACCCGGACGCGGGCCGAGGCGTTCGCGCGGGCGCACGGCGCCCGGGATGCGGCGACGCCGCGGGAGGCGGTGGAAGGCGCCGACGTGGTCGTCACCTGTCTCCCCACTTCCCGCGAAGTCGAAGCACTCCTCGGTGGTGCCGACGGACTCCTCGCGGGCCTTGCCACGGGCGCGCTGTTCATCGACTGCACCTCGGGCGATCCTGCCGGCTCGCGGCGGATCGCCGCGCGTGTCGCCGAGCGGGGCGTCGCTTACGCCGACGCGCCGGTGAGTGGTGGTACCAACGGCGCCGCGGCCGGGACCCTCACGATCATGGTGGGTGCGGATGAGCCCACCTTCGACCGGGCTCGCCCGGTGCTGGCCCTGATGGGGAGCCGGATCGTCCACGTCGGCCCGATCGGCGCGGGCGACGCGCTCAAGGCCGTCAACAACGCGCTCCTGGCGCTGAACATCCTCGGCGTGGGCGAGGGTCTCGCCACCCTGGTGAAGGCCGGGGTGTCGGCGCGGACGGCGTTCGACGTCATCAACGGCTCCAGCGGCCGCTCGTTCGTGAGCGAGACTCTGGTCCCCGAGCGGGTGCTCACCGGTGCGTGGCCCCGCACCTTCCGGCTGGCGCTGCTGGAGAAGGACGTCGGCATCGCGCGGGAGCTTGCGAGGGAGATCGGGGTGGACGCCCCGCTGCTGGACCTCACCAGCGAGCTGTTCGACCGGGCGCGCGCGGCGCTGGGAGAGTCGGCGGACTACCTCGAGGCGATCCGGCTCATCGAATCGCAGGCGGGCGTCGAGATCCGGGGGTGATCACCCCACTTGCCGCGCCTCACCCGCTCGGTCACTTTCCGCACTTATGCTCCGCCATCCTCTATGAGCGATTGGGGTTCGACCAACCGGCTCCCCGCGCACGTCGCCCTGGTCGAGGGAGCCGTGCTCGGTGGCGACCTGCACCTCCTGACTCGGCCGGCGTTTCCCCCCGGTGGGTCGGAGACCCCGCTCGAGATGCTCAACCGCCCGGAGCCCTTCTTCGCGCTGACCCTGGCCGAAGGTGGCGTCGCCTTGGTCCCCAAGGCCCGCGTCCTCGAGATCACGTGTCAGGAGGATGTGCCGGCACCGGATCCGGACCGCGTCACCGCCGCGAAGGTGGTCGAACTGGAGGTCGTCCTTCCCGAGGGCACCCGGCATCGCGGCGTCGTGACGCTCGAGCTGCCTCCGGGCCGACGCCGCACCCTCGACTTCCTGAACGGCGAGGGTGAGTTCTTCGCCCTCTGGTCCGAGGGTCGCACTCGCTACATCAACAAGTTGCACGTTCGCTTCATCCGTCCTCTCGACTGAGACCCGCCTTGGCCCGACTCGACCGTTTCATTCAAGTCCTGCACGAGCAGCGCGCCGACGCGCTGCAGCTCGCCGTGGGCCAGCCCGCCGCGCTGGTGACCAGCGGCGCCGCTCGCGCGATCACCAAAGACCCACTGACCGACGGCCAGATCGTCGGGCTGGTCCGGGAGATCGCGGGCGAGGCGGCCATGCGCCTGGGCGGCGGCGCACCGGTCGCCTTCGGCTATCACTCGCCCAGCGGCGAGGTGCGGGTGGAGGTCACCCCGGGCGCGGAGGGGTCGCGCGCGGTCGTACGCCCGGCCCGGCCGGCGAATGGACCGTCGGGCGCCGGCGCGGTGAAAGGCCCCGACCTGGTGGAGGCCCGTGGCCAGATGGAAGGCCTGCTGCGGCTCCTCGTGGAGTCGAACGCCTCCGACCTGCACCTCCGTTCGGGCCAGCCGCCGATGCTGCGCCGGCAGGGCGACCTCGGGCGGGAGGAGAGCGAGCCGATCTCGGCGGAGCGGCTGGAGACGCTGCTGATCAGCATCATGGCGCCCAAGGAGATCGGGGAATTCCGGGAAGGCGGCGACACCGACTGGGCGTACGAGATCGAAGGGCTGGCGCGCTTCCGGTGCAACGCCGGCCAGGACCGCCACGGCCCCATCGCCGTGTTCCGGATCATCCCGACCACGGTGCCGAGCGCGGACGACATGGGGCTGAGCCGTGAAGTGCAGAACCTCTGTTATCTCACCAAAGGGCTGGTCGTGGTCACGGGCCCGACGGGCTCAGGCAAGAGCACCACGCTCGCGGCGCTGGTGGACCTTATCAACCGCACGCGGAGCGATCACATCATCACGATCGAGGACCCCATCGAGTTCGTGCACCAGAGCAAGAAGTGCCTGGTGACACAGCGGCAGGTGGGCCTGCACACTCGGTCGTTCAAGCAGGCGCTCCGCGCCGCGCTCCGGGAGGATCCCGACATCATCCTGGTCGGCGAGATGCGCGACCTCGAGACCGTGTCAATCGCGATCGAGACGGCGGAGACCGGTCACCTGGTATTCGGGACCCTGCACACCACCACGGCGGCCTCGACCGTGGATCGGATCATCGACCAGTTCCCCGCGGACCGGCAGTCCCAGGTACGGGTCATGCTCTCGGAGTCCCTGCGCGGCGTCCTCGCCCAGACGCTCTGTCGCAAGATCGGTGGAGGGAGGATCGCGGCGCGCGAGATTCTGCTGTCGATTCCGGCGGTGAGCAACCTGATCCGCGAGGGGAAGACCTTCCAGATTCCTTCGATCATGCAGACCAACCGCAAGACCGGCATGGTCACCCTGAACGACGCGTTGATGGAGCTGGTGGACAACCGCCTGGTGGAGCCGAAGGAGGCGTACATGAAGGCGGTCGAGAAGGCCGGCTTCGCGGCGGCGCTCAAGGCGAGGCGGCACGATATCAGCTTCCTGGGCGAGGGGTGATGGTCGCGTGGGCGGTCGGGCGGTCGGGCGGTCGGGCGGACGAGCCAGGTGACACCCATCGGGCGCCTGACGCGTCGGGGGCTTCCTCCTGGTCGGAGACGACCGCCCGTTCGCCCGACCGCCCGACCGCCAGGCCATCCGGCCCCATCCTCGTCCTCGTCAACCCCCAGGACATCGTCAACATCGCCAGCGCGGTCCGCATCGCCCGGAACTTCGGGATCGAGCGGATGCGGCTGGTGAATCCTGAGACCTTCGATCCCTGGCGCATCGAAGGCATCGCGCACAACAGCGCCGACTTCGTGGCGGGAATCGAGATCATGGACACGCTGGAGGCGGCGGTGGCCGACTGCGTCCATGTCGCGGTCCTGACCGCGCGGGGGCGGACGGCGAAGCGGCGCACCGTGCGCCCCCGCGAGGGCGCCGCCGAGCTGCTGGAGCGATCGGTGGAGGGTCCCGTCGC
>DATLHD010000087.1:0-8497 GCA_035540075.1 Gemmatimonadales bacterium | reverse complement strand
CCCCGACGATCGCCAGACGTTCCGCACCGGCTGGCGCCGGGCGCGCGAGCTCGGCACCCTCTGGGAGACGCGCGCGAGGCTGTGGTCCGAGCAGCACCGTGGATACCGCCACGTCGTGTTTCGCGCGGTGCCCAACACGGCGCCGGACGGGACCGTGGTCGAGTGGATCGGCACCATCACCGACATCGAGGACCGTTGGCTCGCCGAGGAGCGGCTGCGGCACGCGGACCGGATGGAATCGGTCGGACGCCTCGCCGGCGGCATCGCCCACGAGGCGAACAATCAGATGACCGTGATCCTCGGCTCGGCGGAGTTCCTCGGCCGCTCCCTCAAGGAGGAGACCGCGCGAATCGACCTGGAGCACATCCGCCGCGCCGCCAGGCGGACCGCCTCCATCACTCAGCAGCTGCTGGCGTTCAGCCGCCGTCAGGTGCTCCAGCCGCACGTGCTGGATCTGAACGCCGTGGTCTCGGCCCTCGAGCCCATCCTCCAGCGCGCGCTCGGGGAGATCTCGCAGGTGAAGCTGCGGTTGGCGGAAGACCTCCACGCGATCCGCGCGGATCCCGGCCAGCTGGACCAGGTTCTGCTTAACCTCGCCCTCAATGCGCGCGACGCGATGCCGGACGGCGGCACGCTCACCGTAGAGACGGTGAACGCGACGGTGGATGAGGGCCACGCCACGGCCAGGGCGGTGGAGCCGGCGGTGCCGGGCGAATACGTCGCGCTGGTCGTCACCGACACCGGGAAGGGCATGGACCGGGAGACGATGGAGCACCTCTTCGAGCCCTTCTTCACCACCAAGTCGGTCGGCGAAGGCACGGGGCTCGGTCTCGCCACCGTGTACGGGATCGTGAAGCAAAGCGGCGGCTTCGTCTCCGTATTCAGCGAGCCGGGGCACGGGACCTCGTTCCGGCTCTACCTGCCGGTCGCCGCGGCTGGACGGGAGAGTGGCGGCTGGGTCGCGCCCGGCCTCGCCGGCGGGGGTCTTGAGACCGTTCTGGTGGCGGAAGACGAGCCCGCGGTACGCGCCATTCTGGCGCGCGCCCTTCGCGAGTACGGCTACACCGTGCTGGAGGCGAGGGATGGTGCCCAGGCGCTGGACCTGGCGCAGGGCGCGCCGGCACCGCCCGACATCGTGGTCGCCGACGTGGTGATGCCGGGGATGGCCGGGAAGCCGCTCGCCGAGGAGGTGGAGCGCCGCTGGCCCGGCACCCCGGTGCTCTTCACCTCGGGCTACACCGGCGCGGACGCGGTGGGTCGCGGTCTGCTGGAGGAGGGGCGCGAGTTCCTGCAGAAGCCGATCGAGCCCGATACGCTGGCGCGGTACGTCCGCCGGATCCTCGACGCCCGCCGGGAGGAGATCGAGCGCTGACTCATCCGCCGCCCTGGCGGCGGTAGATCTCGCGCAGGGTATCGATGGTATCGGCGTCCGCCGCGAACTTGTCGGGCCGGTAGCCCTTCACCCGGGCGAAGCGAAGCGCCAGGCCACCGGGATACTGTGGGCTGGCCTGCAGGTCGTTGAAGGCCACCTCCACTACGAGCTCGGGCCGCACGTACACGGTGTAGTCGTCGCGACGCACTTCCAGCTCGGAGAGCCGCTCCGTCTGCCACCGCAGCATCTCGTCGGTCATTCCCTTGAACGTCTTGCCCAGCATCACGAAGCCGCCGCTCACCGGGTCGCGCGCGCCCAGGTGCAGGTTGCTGAGCCAGCCGCGGCGGCGGCCGTGTCCCCACTCGGCGGCGAGGACGACGAGATCCAGCGTCCGCGCCGTCTTCACCTTGAGCCAGCGGCGTCCGCGGCGTCCCGCCTCGTAGGGTGCATCGAGTGCCTTCACCATGACCCCCTCGTGCCCCCGGCCGACCGCCTCCGCGTGAAACTCCTTGGCGGTGTCGGATGATGCGGTGACGATCCGGGGGACCCGGAGGGAGGCGGGGACCGTCCGCTCCAGCAGCGCCCATCGGTGGGCGAGGGGCTCGTCCAGCAGCGACTCGCCGTCGAGGTAGAGCAGGTCGAAAAGGAAGAGCGTCACCGGGAGCTCGCCCCGCATGCGCTCGACCTCGAGGCGGCGACCGAAGCGCCGCATGGTGGTCTGGAAGGCCAGAGGCGTCCCGTCGGCGCGAAGCGCGATGGCCTCCCCCTCGAGGATCAGCTCGCGCGCGGCGAGCGACCGCACCGCATCGACCAGCTCGGGCACGGCGGCGGTGACTTCGTTGAGCCGGCGGGAATAGATCCGCACCTCGTCGCCGCTCCGGTGGATCTGCACCCGGGCACCGTCCAGCTTGTATTCGACCGCGGCCTCCCCCAACTCGCCGAGCGCCTCGGCGACGGTCTCCGCACTCCCCGCCAGCATCGGGAGCACGGGCTGGAACAGTCGCACGGCGAAGGCGGAGAGGCTCGCGCCGTCGCCGTCCAACGCGGCGCGCGCGACCGCCGGGAGATCGCCCGCCATCATGAGCGCGCGTCGGATCTCAGCGGGCGGACGCTTGGCCGCCGCGGCGACTGCCTCGACCACGAGCCCCTCCAGGGCGCCCTGCCGGAGCTCGCCCACGATGAGGCCGGCGAGGAAGCGCTGTTCTTCCTCGGTGAGTCGTGCCAGGAGCTCACGCAGGAGTCGTTGCCTGGCGTCCGCCGAGCCCTTGCCCGACGTGCGCGCGATGGCATCGAGCGCGGCATCCACCTCCGAGAGCTCGACTTGGGGAGCGGTCGCGGCGGTGCCCGGCAGGGCGCGTTGAATGGTGGCCCATCCGAGGCCGAGCTTGTCCTGCCGCACGGCCCCCGAGACGTAGGCGGTCGCGATCTCGATCTCCTCCGGCGGTGTGTCCGCGAGGAGCCCGGCGAGGAGCCCGATCTTCTCCCGCCGGCCGCTGGTCTCGGCGAGGCGCCGGGAGGCGGCCGCCAGCCTTCCGAACTTCATCGGCGCCCCGCGCGAACGGCCCGCCAAGGCATCGGCCCCGCGCCCGCGGCCGTGAGGGTTCCCCGCGCTTCATCGCCGGCAATCCTCCCAACGAAACGGCGACCTTCGGCCGAGAAGGCGATGCTGTCACCGTGGAGGCGCACGCCCTCCAGCCACACCGAGTCGGCCGTGCCGCGAACCAGCTGATAGCGCTGCGCCAGATCCAGCTGGTGCCGCTCGGCGCCGACGGTGAGCGTCCACCGTCCGGCGACGTCGGCCGGGATGATCCACAGGCGCACCGGCGTGGCCGCGACCTCGCGGCTTCGAACGGTGACCACGCTGTCGGGCGGCCAGTCGCCCATGTCGAACGCCTGGGAGACTACCCGGGTGCCGGGACGCAGGTTCTGGAGAAACCGCGGACGAAGGCGCTGGTTCAACTCGCGGCCGAGATAGAGGGTGACGACGGTGGCCGGCCGAAGGTCGGTGGTGAAGAGGTCGGCCCGCCGGAACTCCACCCGCGCGGCGACGCCGGCGGTATCGGCGCTGGCCCGGCTCTCTTCGACCAGGATGGAGTCGAGCTCCACCCCCACCGCCCGGGCGCCGCGGCGCGCCGCGGCGATCACGATGCGCCCATCGCCCGAGCCGAGGTCGTAGACCACGTCGGTGGCGGCAACGGCGGCGAGGTCGAGCATGCCGGTGACCAGCGCCATGGGCGTGGCGACGAACCCCACGTCGCGGCTGCCGTCGGCCTCCTGGGCGAAGGCCGCCGAGACGCTGGTAAGCTGCGCCAGGGCGAAGGTGCAAAGAATTGCACGACTCATCACAGGGAAAGATGCCTTGCGCTTCCCGGCTTTCAATTGCATCGCGCCGTGCAAGGGCTTGACAGCGGGATGACCAAGGGCCCTCATCGGACCGGGAAGCCAATCTCTAAGTCGATTCCCACTAACGAGTTGACCATCATTGTTGCAAGGCAGAACCCCCGGTTGGCAGATGGTTTGCGAACCCCCCGCCCGGACGCCCCCGTCCTTGGACTGCTTCGTCACAGCCCATCCTCATGAGGGAGATACGATGAAGACGTTGATGCGTGGTGCCGCGGTTGGCCTCGCCCTGGCCCTGAGCGCCCAAGTGGCGCAGGCGCAGGGTGGTCTGAGCTTCGGGCTCGGTGCGGGTGTGGTGGTCCCCAGCGGCAGCATGGCCGACCTCAACTCTACTGGCTATACCGGCCAGGCGTCCCTTCGCATGCAGCCGGCGGCCAGCCCGCTCGGGTTCCAAGTGGACGGCTTCTACACCCGGCTCGGGTTGCAGGATGACATCGCGGGCCACAGCCAGATGATCGGCGGCACGGCGAACGCGGTATACGCGTTCTCGGGCGCCTCGGCGGCCCGCCCGTACCTGATCGGCGGCCTGGGCGTGTACAACACCAAGCTCACGCTCGACGGCTTCGGCTCCGGCTCGGACACCAAGTTCGGCGCCAACGCCGGCGCGGGCTTCGACTTCAAGCTGGGCGCGGCCTCGCTCTACGCCGAGGGTCGTTTCCACACGATCTTCAAGGCGGCGGTAGACGCTGAGACGCTGCAGGAGACTACGGCCTACATGATCCCGATCACCGTGGGTCTGCGCTTCTAAGCCTCCATCAGTTCCGGAATCACAATGCCGCCTCGCCTAACCGGCGAGGCGGCATTGTTTTCTGGTCTGTCGGGTCATTTGACCTTGCGCTGTGGACCGGCCCGTTATAACTAGTGCCCGTTGGTCGCGTCTAGCCGGCAGCAGGGTTCTTCATAAAGTCGAGCAGGGTGTGACCCGGTTCAGGCAAACGCGCAGCCGGTTCGGTGCGCCTACCTCCATAGACCGAAACCGCACGAGCGTCGCCTCTCTCTCGCGGCGCTCCCTCCCGTCTGTTGCCTCGACTCGATCCCCCCTCGGCCGGTCCCACGTTCGCTCAGTCCGTTCAGTCAGTCCAGTTTCACTCGGCTCACACCGCCCCGGGTCTTCCAGTCCGCACTGATACGGCTGCGGGTGGAGCGGGGCAGGGTGAAAGACGGAGGATATCGCTATGGTCCACAGATCAGGTGCGGCAGCACGATCACCCGGTTTGTTCACCCTAGGCGTGGCCGCGCTGCTGCTCACGGCGCCCGCGCTGGTTTCCACGGCCGCGGCCCAGGATGTGGGCACCGTCAGCGGAAAAGTGGTGGACGATCGCGGCGTCGGCGTCTCGGGGGCGCAAGTATTTCTGATCCAACCAGCCATCAGCGCCGCCACCGGCACCGACGGCAACTACGCCCTTCAGCGGGTACCGGTCGGCGCCCAGACCGTGCACGTCCGGATGCTGGGGTTTAGTCCCGATTCGGCGAGTGTGACCGTGGTATCCGGCGGCACCGTGGCCCTGGACTTCTCCCTGGGCCGCGACCCGCTGCAGCTGCAGGAGATGGTGGTGACCGGCACCCAGTCGCCGCGGCAGAATCTCGCCGCCAGCGTGGCCGTCACCACGCTCAGCGCTCAGGAGGTGGAGCAGGCGGCGCCGCGGAGCACGACCGAGATGCTGCGCCTCGTACCCGGCTTCACTCGGATCGAGAGCTCCGGCGGCGAGGTGAACCAGAACATCTCGATGCGCGGAATTCTCGGCGTCGAGTCCGTCATGTTCATGGAAGACGGGATGCCGGTGTTCCCCACCATGCATACCTTCTTCATGAACGCGGACAACCTGTTCCGCTTCGATAACAACATCGAGCGGATGGAAGTCGTGCGCGGAGGTGCCTCGGCGCTCTTCGGGTCCAATACCCCCGGTGCGATCATCAACTTCATCAACAAGACCGGCAGCGACCAGTTCACCGGCTCGACCCGGCTCACCGGCGGCACCGAGGCATACGCCCGCTACGACCTGAACGCCAACGGGCCGCTGGGCGATGACTGGCGGTTCAACGTGGGCGGCTTCTACCGGTACGACCACGGCGTTCGCGACCCCGGATTCACCGGGATCAATGGTGGGCAGATGAAGGCCAGCCTCACCCGGCGGCTCGACAACGGGTACATCCGCGCGTCGGTGAAGTACATCAACGACCGCAACCAGTTCATCCTGCCCCTGCCGTTCACCAATCCGGACGATCCGCAATACGTCCAGGGCTTCGGCGACTACGGCTCGATGAATACGAACGAGGGCCTCGACCTCGAAGTGCCGACCCCCGATGGGAAGCTGCGCCTGCCGCTGGACAACGGGCTCAGGACCGACGCGACGTGGTTCACGATCGACGCGGCCTTCGACCTGCCCAGCGAGTGGCACCTGCAGAACACCGCGCAGGCGATGCGGAACGACCAGGAGTGGAACGCCCTCTTGGGCAACAATCTCGTGACGGCCGCCGACTATATCACGAGTCTCGGTCTCCCCGCCGGCACGACGGCGCAGCTCTTCTATACCAACCACTTCGACGGCTTCGGCAACCGACTGCCGTATGACAACGCCAACGGCCTGGTGGCGCTCGCCGGCGAGTGGCACGTCGCGAAGCCGATCTCCGCGATTCAGGACCAGATCCAGCTCCGACGGCAGTTCGGCCGGCACAGCCTCGCGGTGGGGGGATACTTCGCGCACTACACCCAGGAGAACCAGTGGAACTTCACCGACATCCTCACCGACGTTCGGGACAACCCCCGGTTCCTTGACGTGGTAACCAGCGCGGGCGACACCCTGACCTCCAACGGATTCCGCAGTTTCCTCTCCAACTACGTGAACGGCACCGGTGAGACCAATGTGGTGTCGGGCGTGCTCGGCGGCGAGATCCAGTTGACCGACAGGCTGCGCGCGGACCTGGGAGGGCGGGTCGAGTACAACGACTACGTGCAGGCCTCCGAGAACACCGGGCCGGTGGACCTGGACGCCGATTCCACGACCAAGTTCAACAACATCGAGTTCGGCCTCAACAGCTTCCGGCATTTCACCCACAACATCACCGACTGGGCCGCCTCGCTGGGGCTGAACTACCAGCTGAACGACGACTTCGCCGTGTACGCGGCCGGCTCCCGCGGCTACAAGATGCCCGCGCTCGACGAGCTGTTGGAGGCCCAGAGCCAGGCTCAGGTGGACCTCTTCGAGGCCCGCGAGATCGAGTCCGTCGAGGGCGGTGTGAAGTGGCGGCTCGACCGGATGGCGTTCACCGTGAACGGGTTCTACCTCTATGTGGCGAACCAGGTCGGCCAGGGGGCGGAGCTGGACAGCCAGGGCCGTACCGTCTGGGTGATCCGGGAGTCACCGGACAACCGGTCGTACGGGGCCGAGCTGGAGGCCGTCGTCTCGCCATTCAGGGGGCTCCAGCTTCAGGGCAGCGCCACCCTCCTCCAGGCGGAAGTCGCCGGCGGCGTGGACAGCCTCGCGCGCATCGAGGGTGAGCGGCTCGGAAATACGCCCGAGTACCTCGGCAATCTCGCCGCGATCTTCTCACCGCAGCGCCTCGAGAACCTCGAGGTTCGCGCGGACTTCCACTTCGTGGGTTCGCGCTTCGTGGAGGGCCCGCAGACTCGGCCCCAGACTGGCCCTGCGGCCATGTTGCCGGCTTACCAGTACTTCAACTTCGGCGCTAGTGTGGGCATTCCGCGGTCCGGGGTTCGGATCAACGCTGATCTGCAGAACGCCTTCCAGAGCAAGGGCCTGGAGGAGGGCAATCCCCGATTGCTGGGCGTGGGTGTGCTGCCGTTCTTCGCGGCCCGGCCGCTGCTCCCCCGCCGCTTCCTGCTCGGGGTGAGCTATAACTTCGGGGCCGGCGGCGCGACCACGGTAGAACCGGCGCCCGGTCTATAGATCATCCCTGATGTCATCAGGTCATCCCTGATGTCATCCTGAGCGGAGCGAAGGAGGCCATGCTCGCATGGTCCCTTTCGCCCCGCTCAGGGTGACACTCTTCCATGAATACTTCTTTGTTCCCCCGAGACATTCTCGCGGCGTTCTGCTTCCTGGCCCCGTGGCTGACCGCGCCGGCCGTTGCGCAGGACTCCGCCTTCCATCTCGCCACCAGCGACCCCAGCCGATCCCCCTCGCCGGCGATCGGCAACGGGCGCATCGGGGTGGTGATCCCCGCCCTCGGCGTCGGCGCGAGCCCATCGTTCATGGCGGGCATCTACGAGACCCCTCCCGGCGACGTGCCCCGGATCGCCGCGCTCCCTGCCTGGACCGCGATCGCAGTGTTCGACGGCGAGCGGTGGCTCGACAGCACGGCCGCCGCCGGCGCGGTGCGCGGCTACCGGCAGGTGCTGGACATGCGCGCCGGCACCGTGCGCACCAGCTACGAATGGGTGACGGGCGCCCGGCACACGGGCGTGGCGGTCGAGACATTCGTCTCCCGGGCGGATTCGCAGCTGGCCGTCATTCGGCTCGATCTCACGCCCCACGCGAAGGGTCGGATGAAGGTCCGATTCGCCCTCGTCGGCCGACCGTCGCCGCGGCGACTGCAGCTGGCCACGCTTCCCCGTGCCGACCCGGCGTGGCGACCGGCGGACATCTGGTATCCGGGTCACATGGCCGTGCGCTCCAGCGCGGCGACCACGCGGCAATCAGGCGCGCTGCTCGCGCTCACCTCGACGCCCGAGGGCCGAACCAGGATGGTGGCCCAGGCCGCCAG
>DATLHD010000086.1:0-15240 GCA_035540075.1 Gemmatimonadales bacterium | reverse complement strand
CCGGTCGCCGAGGCACATCCCGCGCTGACGACGGTCACCGATGCGCGCTTCTCGAACGCGGAGCCCGGCGAGATCGCGCGGGGCCGCGACGTCGTCTTTCTCTGCCTCGAGCACGGGGAGTCCTCGCGAGTCGCGGGCGAGGTGTTCGCAGCTGGTCCCCGACTGGTCATCGACCTGGCGGCGGACTTCCGAGTGCGGAGCAGGGCGCTCTACGAGCGCTACTACGGGGAGCACACCGCTCCCGACCTTCTTTCCCGTTTCTGTTACGGGCTGGCGGACGTCGTCGGCGAGGCGCTGCGCGGTGTGGGCGCCATCGCCGCGCCGGGCTGCTTCGCCACCGCCGCGCAGCTCGCGCTCTACCCGCTGGCCCGCGCGCGAGTGGACGTGGCTCCTTCGCTGTTCGCCGTCACCGGCTCCAGCGGCGCCGGGACACAGCCCAGGTCCACGACGCACCATCCCATGCGGGCCCACAACCTGTTCGCCTACTCGGTGCTGGGGCACCGGCACGAGGCCGAAGTCCTGCAGTCGTGGCGCGAGTGGATGGGCCGACCCGATGCGACCGCCCGACTCATGACTCACTCCGGTCCGTTCGTCCGGGGCATCTATCTCACACTGCACGCCAGGCTCCCGAAGGATGGTGCGATCGACGGGACCACTGCCGCAGCCTGGTATCGTGAAGCGTACGCCGGCCGTCCTTTCGTCCGGCTGCTGGACGCGCCGCCGGAGCTGACCCATGCGGTTGGAACGAACTACGCTCTGATCCATGCGGCGGCGAGCGAGGATGGCTCGGAGCTTCAGGCGACGGTCGCGATGGACAACCTGGTGAAGGGAGCCGGCGGGCAGGCCATTCAGGCGATGAACCTGGCCCTGGGTATCCATGAGGAGGCCGGGCTACGCGGGGGAGGGATGTTTCCGTGTTGATGGACAAAAAGCCGGCAGCACTTGGATCCAGGGAACCGGCCGCCGGTCCGCCGGTCCGCCTGTCCGCCCTCCTCCCGGTGTACGCCCCCTTCCCGGTCCGGCCGGTGAGCGGCCACGGCTCCTGGCTGGTGGACCAGGATGGACACGAGTGGCTCGACGCCTACGGCGGACACGCGGTGGCCGCCACCGGGCACTCGCATCCGCACGTGGTCCGCGCCATCGCGGAACAGGCGGCCACACTGCTCTTCTACTCGACCGCCGTGCCGAGCCCGCTCCGCGAGGAGCTGGCGGAGCGTCTCGCCGCGCTCTGTCCCGATCCACTCGGGCGGGTGTTCTTCTGCAACTCGGGCGCGGAGGCGAACGAGAACGCCTTGCACCTGGCTCGCAAGGCCACCGGCCGTACTCGGGTCGTCTCCGTGCTCGGTGGATGGCACGGACGAACGGCCGCGACGCTCGCGTGCACCGACGGCACCCGCTACGAGGAGGCGGCGGCGCGGAGCGGCATCCCGCTCTCCACCCGGGTGCCGGCCGACGACGTCGCGGCGCTGGAGCGGGCGGTGGACGGGACGGTCGCCGCGGTGATCCTGGAGCCGGTGCAGGGCCTCTCCGGCGCGCGGGACCTGAGCCGCGACTTCCTGCTCGCCGCCCGCCGGGCCTGCGACGCCCACGGCGCGGCGCTCCTCTTCGACGAGGTCCAGTGCGGCGTGGGGCGCTGCGGCGCCTTCAGCGCCGCGGAAGCGGTGGGCGTGGTCCCCGACGTGCTGACCTTCGCCAAGGGCCTCGCCTCCGGTCTGCCGATCGGCGCCGTCATCGCGACGCCGGCGATCACGGCCACCATCACCACGGGGGACCTGGGGAGCACGTTCGGCGGGGGGCCGGTGCCCTGCGCCGCCGCGCTCGCCACGCTGGATGTGATCGAGCGCGAGGGGTTGGTGGACAACGCGATCCGGGTCGGCGAGCGTTTATGCCGCGGGGCCCTGGCGCTCGGTGTGCGTCGGGTGAGTGGACGCGGGCTCCTTCTGGGCCTCCACCTGGCGCGGCCGGCCGCCGAGGTGCAGCGCGCGCTGTTCGCACGGCGGATCATCACCGGCACCGCTTCGGACCCGCGGGTCCTCCGCCTGCTCCCGCCGCTCTCGTTTTCCGAGGACGAAGCGGATCTGCTCCTGGCCGGACTGAAGGAGGTGCTCGTGTGACGAAGCGTGACTTCCTGGCGCTGGAGGACTGGGCTCCCGCCGAGATCGACGCACTGCTCGCGCTGGCCGCGCGGGTGAAGCGGGGGGAGATCACCGGCGGGCTGGAGCGCAAGGTGCTGGCGATGGTGTTCATGGACCCGAGCCTTCGCACTCGTACCAGCTTCGAGACCGCGATGTTCCTCCACGGTGGCCACGCGGTGGTGCTCGAGCCCGGGCGCGGCAGCTGGTCGTTGGAGACCGAGCCCGGCGCGGTGATGGACCGCGACAGCGTGGAGCACATCGTGGACGCGGCGCGGGTGCTCGGGCGCTACGCCGACGCGGTGGGAGTGCGCTCCTTCCCCCGCGGCCGCGACTGGTCCGAGGCGAGGGAGGACGCCGTCATCCGGAGCTTCGCCCGTCACTGCGAGAAGCCGGTCATCAACCTGGAGTCGGCGCGTCGCCACCCCTGTCAGGCGCTGGCCGACGCGATGACGCTGAAGGAGAAGCTGGGCGAGACCTCGGGCAAGCGCTTCGTCCTGACCTGGGCCTGGCATCCGAAGGCGCTCCCCACGGCCGTGCCCGCGAGCGCGGCGCTCGCGGCGGCGAGCCTCGGCATGGAGATCGTGATCGCCCGGCCTCCGGGATTCGAGCTGGATCCCGAGGATACCGCGCTCATCCGACGAGTCGCCCAGCAGTCCGGCGGCGAGTTCGTCCATATCATCGACGATCCGGACGACGCGACCGTGGGCGCCGATGCGGTGTACGTGAAGTCGTGGGGCTCGGTGAAGCTCTACGGCAATCCGCAGGAGGAGGCTGCCCAGCGCGCCGCCCTCCGCGACTGGCGGCTGACGCCGGCGCGGCTGAAGTCCACCCGCGGAGGCCGCGGCATCGTCATGCACTGTCTGCCGGTGCGCCGGAACGTCGAGATCGACGATGCGGTGCTGGACGGGCCCAACTCCGTCGTGGTGGACCAGGCGGAGAACCGGCTGCACGCGCAGCGGGCGCTGCTGCTGGAGCTGATAGGGGGGAGCACGACGTGACCATCGACACTTCCCGCGGCATCGCCGGTCTCAAGGGCGCGCTCCGCTACGTGCGCGCCTACCGGGACCAGGTCTTCGTCGTCAAGCTCGGCGGCGAGGTGCTGGGCGAGCCGGAGGTGCTCGACAACGTCACCGGCCAGCTCGCGCTCCTGTCCTCGCTCAGCATCCGGCTCGTGGTGGTGCACGGCGGCGGTCCCCAGGCCACGGCCCTGAGCCGGCGCCTCGGCGTCGAGCCCACCTTGGTGGCGGGTCGGCGGGTCACCGACGCCGCCGCTCTCGAGGTGGCGAAGCTGGTGTACGCGGGGCAGCTCAACGTGGACCTGCTCGCCTCGCTCCGAGCTCATCGGGTCCAGGCCGTCGGGTTGAGCGGGGTGGACGCCGATCTCATCACCGCCCACCGGCGCCCCCCGGTGCAGGTGGTCGACGACGCCGGCAAGACCGCCAAGGTGGACTATGGCCACGTGGGCGACGTGGACCGGGTGGATCCCCGGATCCTCGCCACCCTGGTGGAAGCGCGCTTCGTCCCGGTCGTGGCCAGCCTGGCCGGCGGCGACGACGGTGAAGTGTTCAACGTGAACGCCGACACGGTCGCCGAGTCGCTGGCTGTGGCCATGCGGGCGCAGAAGCTGATCTTCCTCACCGGCGCCCCCGGCGTGCTGCGGGACCGGAACGATCCCTCCACCCTCGTGACCTTCGCCGATCCGGACGATCTCGCCGGCCTCATGGCGAGCGGTGTGTTGAGCGGCGGCATGCGTCCCAAGGTGGAGGCCTGCATCCGGGCCGCCACCGGCGGGGTCGAGCGGACCCACATCGTCGACGGCCGCGCGCCCGACGCGCTCCTCCTCGAGGTCTTCACCGGCGGCGGCTGCGGGACCATGATCGTGGGCCGGAAGGAGAAGGCGACGTACCTAGGGGTGGATCTTGCCGGATGAGCTGAGCCTGCTCGAGCGGCTGGTCGCCATTCAGTCGGTGAGCGGCGAGGAGGCGACGCTCGCCGCGTTCGTGGAGGAGACGGCTCGAGGCTGGGGCCTCGACGTGGTGCGGGACGATACCTCGGTGCGGGTCGAGGTGTGCGGCCGCTCGCCCGGTGCCACGCTGGGGCTGGTCTCGCATCTCGACGTCGTGCCGCCGGGCGCCGGATGGACCCGCGATCCGTTCACCCCGACGATCGAGGGTGACAAGCTCTTCGGCCGCGGGTCCGGCGACGCGAAGGCGTCCGTCGCGGCCATGCTCACGGCGGCTCGCGATGTGGCACAGGCCGGAGCGCCGGAGCGAGGGCGGCTGCTGGTGATCCTGGGGTACGGGGAAGAGACCAGGCATACGACCATGGAGCGCGCCGTCGAGCGGGCGGGCCGGATCGATGCCGCGATCGTGGGCGAGCCCACCAATCTCGAGTTCGCCACCGCACAACGCGGGCTCATGATGGTGGACCTGGTTGCCCGGGGCGACCAGCGCCACGCGGGTTACGCCGCGGATGGAGAGTTCGTCAACGCTGCGCTCGTCATGGCCCGCGATCTCCTGCGGCTCGAGGGCCTGTTCGACGAGCGCACCCATCCGGTCCTGGGCCACACCATCGCCACGCCCACCATGCTCGACGCCGGGGTGAGCCGGAACGTCACCCCGCCGACGGCGACCGCCATCCTGGACGTCCGCAGCACGCCGGACTGGACCCACGAAGAGATCGCCGCGCTGCTCCGCTCGCGGCTCGACTCCGAGGTGGTGGTGACCTCGAAGCGGCTCGTGCCCTGCGAGACGCCGGCCGGTTCCGCCCTCCTCGCCTCCGCCCGCCGCGCGCGGCCCGAATCGGCGCTGTTCGGGAGCCCGACCTGCTCCGACTGGGTGTTCCTGCGCCACCTGGACGCGATCAAAGCCGGCCCCGGCACCAGCCGCCGCTCGCACACGCCCGATGAGTATGTGGATCTGCCCGAGGTCACCGCGGCGCGCCGCTTCTACGCCACGGTGGCGCGCGACTACCTCGACCGGGGCGACCGGTGACCGCACGCACCTTGTGGGGGACCGGCAAGGGACTGGATCGCCGCCTGCTCGACCACACCGCCGGTGAAGACCGACCGTGGGACGCGCGACTCCTCCGCTGGGACGTGCTCGGCAGCCTCGGCCACATCGAGGGGCTGCGGGCGGCGGGCCTCCTCGGCGTGCGAGAGCACGCGCGATTGCGACAGGAGCTCCGCCGTGCACTGGCGGCGGTGGACGCCGGCCGGCTGGTGTTGCGCGAGGGCCAGGAGGACGTGCACACGGCGGTGGAGGATTGGCTGACGCGGCGATTGCCCGGCGTGGGCGAGCGGCTCCACACCGGCCGCTCGCGCAACGACCAGGTCGCGTGCGACCTCCGGCTGTACCTGAAGGACCGCCTGCTCGGGCTTCACGCGCTGGGGCTCGACGTCGCGGAGGCGCTCCTCGCGTTCGCTCGCCGGCATCAGCGCGTGCTCTGGCCCGGATACACGCACCAGCGCCGGGCGATGCCCTCGTCGGTCGGACTCTGGGGCGGCGCTTATGCCGAGGGAATCCTCGACACGGTCGAATCCATCGCTACGGTCTGGGCCCTGGTGGATCGCTCGCCGCTGGGCAGCGCCGCGGGCTACGGCGTGCCGCTGCCACTTCGGCGTGAGAGCGTGGCGAAGGCGCTCGGATTCGCTGGACTCGATCGCAACGTCGCCACGGTGCAGGCAGGGCGGGGCAAGCTAGAAGCTGCCGCGCTGTTCTGGTGCGTGCAGCTGGGGCACGACCTAGGGCGCCTGGCCCAGGACGTGATCCTCTACAGCGCCGAGGAATTCGGTTACCTCGTGCTCCCGGCTGGGCTGGTGACCGGCTCGAGCATCATGCCGCACAAGCGGAACCCCGATCTCTTCGAGCTCACCCGAGGCCGCGCCGCGGCCCTCGAGGGCGATCTCGCAGCCGTGCTCCACGTGCGGGCAAAGCTTGCCGGCGGCTACCACCGCGACTTTCAGCTCCTGAAGGAGCCGTTGATGCGCGGTCTCGACCGGGCGGAATCGATGCTCGCCGCTATGGCCGAGGCACTACCGCTGCTGGGGGTGGACCGTGAGCGCTGCGCGGGGGCAATGTCGGGGGGCACACTCGCGACCGACGAGGTGATGCGGCGCGTGGAAGCGGGGAGCCCGTTCCGGATCGCCTACCGGGAGGTCGCGGCGGCGATCCGCCGGGGCGAGACATTCGACGCGCCGCCGCACTCGCGCCTCGTGGCTCGGCGGCGGAGCACCGGCGGTCTCGGCGACCTAGGCCTGGGTGAAGCGGCGGTCCGCGTGCGACGGGCAGGCCGCTGGGCGCGCCGGGAGCGGACGAGGTTCGACGCAGCCATGCAGCGGCTGGCCGGAGGACGAAGGGCGCGATGACGGCGGACCGTCGGAAGCGGCACCTCAAGATCCTCGAGATGATCAGCACTCGCGCGGTGCATACCCAGGAGGAGCTGGCGGAGGCACTGGCCGCCGAGGGTTGGGAGGTGACTCAGCCCTCGATCAGCCGGGACATCACGGCGTTGAAGCTGGTGAAGGTGGACGGTGCCTATCGCCGGGCACCGCGTACGAACGTCGCGCAGGATCCCGACCAGCACCGTATCGCCGAGGGCGTGCTGACCTGCGAGCCTGCCGGGGACGCCCTGGTTGTGCTCCACACGCCCCCGGGAGAGGCGAACCGTGTGGCGGTGGCGCTGGATCGGCTGGCGTGGCCCGACATCGTGGGGACGATCGCCGGGGACGACACCATATTCGTCGCGGTGAAGGACAGGACGGCTCAGCGGGGCGTGTTGCGTGCAGTGCGGAGGCTGATCTCGCGTTGAGCGCGGGGCCCGCACGTGCAAAGGGGCGGCTCGAATGAGCCGCCCCTTCACGCGTTCACGAGCTCTGCGTCACGCTCACGGAGTGTCGTAGTTAGGTGGGAACGTGGCCGCGTTGTTCGGGTTGAAGGTGATCGGCTGTACACTCGGATCCAGAATGTTGGTGTAGTACTTCGTCCCGTCGAACACCGGGCACACGTTGACGGGGATCTCGCTGTTCTTGACGTTGAAGGAAGCGCTGACCGCGTCCGCCCCTGCTGGGATCTCCGGCACCGGCTGCCCCGTAGATTCGTCGGTAGTGATCGTTCCCACGGTCTTGGCGCGGAGCTGGAGGCCGCCCGCCTTGGTGTAGAACGCAAGCGAGAACGCCGTCACACCCTCGTCGTCGTTGTAGTCCCAATTGAAGCAAATGTTGCCTGGCGACCCGAGGTTGGCGATGGGCACGAGGTAGCTCAGCACCGAGGCCTGCTTGAACGACACCCCGCCAGCGCTCTTCGGATTGATGACCGGCGTCGGAGTGAACAACTGGTTCTTGACATTGCCGGACTTGCTCGGCGACGTGGTGAACTTGCTGAGGTTCACCTTGCCCGGCTTCGTGATGCCGAAGGGGCTCAGTGCCGGCTTGCTGCCGCCGCCAGTCTTTCCAAGAAGCGCCGTCGCGTAGGCGGGCGCCGGGCTGAAGGCCCGGAGCAGCCGCTCCACGAGGCTGCGAGGCGCGGGCTCGAGCATAGCCCCACTAGTCGGGCACTGGGTCGGCTGCAGGACGCCGAAGATCGCGGCGTTGCTGTTATTGAAGGCGTAGTGCTGGAGGAAGCCGCCCCCTTCGGTACAGTTGCCGACGACCACATACGGGTGTTCGAATGTCGCCGTGGGTATCGTGGCCCAGTCGAAGGTACCGACGACCAATGTGTCGCCGGTCCCGACGAAGCCCGAACTCGATCCGGGTGTGCCCAAGGCGAGGAACAGGTTGGCGGTGTCACCAATGATGTTAGCCCGCGCCTGCAACGCGGCGGTAGCTTGCCACGAGCTGTCTTCAGGCGGCTCGATGATCCAGACCCCGTCGTGCGAGAGGACCTCGTCGAAATCGGCCGTCGGGCGACCGCGAACGCTGAAAGCGCCGCTATCCCCAAGATGCCTTACCAGACTGGTGGGGAGGGTGGCGGTCCCCAGCGACATACAAGGGAACGTGCCCACGGCCAGGTTGGAGTTGGCCAGCAAGGTTCCCTGGAACCGCCCGGCCGTGTCGATGGCCTCCAGGACCTGGAAACCGTACCAGGTCGCCTTGCCCTTCTGACTGGGATTGGCCCCGAACGCTTGGACCATGTTCTGCGCAATGGCCTGAACGTTCTGGCGAGTCGTATTGTTGGTGAACGCGGCTGAGACAGCTTGATTGAGGTTGGAACACTGGCTGGCCGCAGAGGCCAGGCTGGGGGCGGTCGCAAGGCCGCCGCTCTCCTCGTCTCGATCACAGGCCGCCATCAGGCCGGTGCCGAGCACCAGGATAAGGACATACCACAGGCCACGCATCGCGCCGCCTCCGTAAGGGGATGAAGGGTGTCCAATGATTATACGCCCTAGGACGTGGGCTGACAAGATCTTAGTCATACTTGGCCATGAACAGGGATAGGTACATGGCGGAACCTATTGTCGCAGCGTGAATTAGCCGTGAATCAGCGGTCGCCGATGAGGGACTTGTAACCGGGGTCCTCGCTCAGATCGCGGAAGTACCAGGGCGTTTCCTTCTGCATGGCCGCCCGCATATCCGGATTCGCGGCGATATAGACGCTGAGCTGCTTGAGGGCCTCGTCCTTATCACCAACAGCGGCGTACACGTAGGTCGCCAGCTCGGCGAGGTTCCGGTTCGAGTCGATGGAGGGATCTCCCTCGGATCGGCGGGCAACGCTCCGGGCACTGTCCTTGAGGCCCGCCTTGGCCAGAGCGATGGCGACCCGCATCTGGCCCATGAGCTGGTTGAAGGGCCGCATGCTCGGCGGACTAAGCTCGACGTACTGCTTCAGTGACTCCCAGGCCTGGGGAATGTCCGGCTTGATCGCCTTCATCTGATACAGCCAGAGCTGACACTCCGGGAACCGGTAGTCCTTGGGGAAGCGCGCCCGCCCTTCGTCACACCACTTCTTGGCCTCGATGGCGTCCTCGAGGTCGTACGAGGTCGTGAAGAGACGCCAGAGGGTCACGTTGGCGTTGCTGAGGTAGGGGTCGGCCTCGTAGGCCCGGAGCGCGGCGAGCTTGGCCTCGCCCACGGCCGGCTTGTTGATGAGCAGGTGGCTCAGCGTCGTCCAGGCAGAGGCCTGCTCGGGGTTGATGCGCACCGAGGCGCGCAGGTCCTCCTCCGCCGACGCGTACAGCTTCGCCGCATCATCGGCTCCGGCGAGATTGCTGAGCCACTTCCAATATCGGAGCGTGCCGCGCACCTCCAGCGCGTCCGGGTTGTCCGGCTTCAGGCGCAGCGCCCGCTCCGCATGCGCCAAGCCGTCGTCGATCCGCTTTTCGTGGTAGGCCGGCTCGGCGAGGGGCGCCATCCGCGATTGGCGGTAGTCCAGCCATCCGCGCAGGGTCGGCGGGTCCGACCACTTGGGATCCAGTGCCTCGGTTCGGGCCAGCATCGAATCCGCACTGGCGACCTTTCGGGTGGCGCCCGCGCTGTCACCGGCCGCGGCAAGGGCGTCCGCGTCCTTGGCCTCCTCCTGGGCCCGCTGCATCATCTCCCAGGCCGCTGGAACGGCAGTGCCGGCGCGGCCCTCCCGGAGCTGCACCTCGTGCCCAAGCCGCTCGCGCAGGAAGGTGGCGACCTCCTCGGCGAGCTGGCTCTGGAGCGCGAACACTTCGCCTCGGGGACGCTCGATGCTCTTGCTGCCGAGCTCGACGCCGGTACTCGCGTTGGCGAGTGAGACGTTGACCCGGAGCACGTCCCCGGACTGGGCCACGCTGCCATTCACGATGGTGCCGACGCTGAGCTTCCGCGCGACATCCTGCAGCGGCGCGTTGCTGCCCCGATAGGGACGTACGCCGTTACTCGAGATCACCTGCAGCCCCTGCACGCTGCTCAACTGGTTGATCAGCGCTTCGGTCAGGCCGTGGGCCACGTACTCGAGCGAGTCCGAACTCCCGGGCGCCTTTTCGAAGTACATCACGGCGATATGGTTCGGATCCAGCTCGGCGCTGGCTGGCGCTTCCCGCGCGGAGCCCTCGGCGGCGGCCCCGGGTTCAGAGACCATCCGCCACACCGCGAAGCCTCCTACCGTGAGCACCGCGAGCAGCACCGCCGAGATCGACCACAGACGTACCCCGGTCCCCCACTTCTCGCCCAGGATCGCCACCGGGGTGGTGCGTTTGACCACTTGCACCCCGCTCGAGGTAGACCGCCCGCTCGAGGTGGAGCGCCGCACCGCCGGCACCCCCCGTGACGCGGTCCGCCGGGTGGCCAGGGTGGGCTCCAGGTCGGCCAGGAGGTCCGCCAGCTCGCTCATCTTCTGGAAGCGGTCCGCCGGCGTCTTCTCCAGCGCCTGGAGCACGGCGTCTTCCAGCTCCTCCGGAACCGACTGGCGGACGATCCGGATGCTGGGGACCTGCTCCATGGCATGTCGGGCCAGAATCGCCCTCGAGTTGGGCCCGTCGAACGGCGGCTGGCCGGCGAGCAGCTCGTAGAGCACGCAACCGAGGCTGTAGATGTCGCTCCGGCCGTCCGCGTGGTCGGCGCCGAGGGACTGCTCGGGGCTCATGTAGTGCGGGGTGCCCACCGCCATGCCGGTCTGAGTCAGCTTTTCGCCGGCAGCGTCCACCGCCCGCGCGATGCCGAAGTCGGCCACCAGGGCGTGGCCGTTCTGGAGCAGGATGTTCTCGGGCTTGATGTCGCGGTGGACGACGCCGTGCTCGTGGGCGTACGCCAGCGCCTCCGCGGCCTCGCGTGTGATCCGCACCGCGTCGTGGAGGGGAAGCTGCTGCTCCCGGTTGAGGCGAGCACGCAGGGACTCGCCCTCAATGAACGGCATGACGTAGAACAGGATGCCGTTCGCCTCGCCCGAGTCGTACAGCCCGAGGACGTTGGGGTGCTGCAGGTTGGCGGCGACGCGGATCTCCCGGAGGAAGCGGTCAGCGCCGATGGAGGCGGCGAGCTCCGCCCTCAGGGTCTTGATCGCCACCTTGCGGCCGTGGCGCAGATCGGTCGCGAGATAGACCGTCGCCATGCCGCCTTCGCCCACCAGTCGATCGACCTCGTATCGGTCGCCGAGCGCGGCGCGAAGTTGTTCCAGAACGTCTGCCACGAACTGCCTCGAGAGGGGAGGAGGGCCGGACGCTCCAAAGATAAGCGGGCGGGACCCTCCGCTAGACCTGGGCGCCCGCCAGGGCCTCCCGCATGGCGGCGGCCGTCTGCCACCTGCCGTCGGGTGATTTCTGCAGTGCCCGTGCCACGCCCTCGGCGAGCTCCCGGGGAGTGTCGGGCCGCAGCGTGCGGAGGTCGGGTGCGGGCTGGGTAAGATGCTGCTGCAACACCACCGCTTCGTTGCGGTGCACGAAGGGAGGGACCCCCGCTACGCACTCGAAGAGCACGCAGCCGAGCGAGTAGATGTCGCTCCGGTGGTCGATCTCCTTGAGCGCGGTGATCTGCTCGGGGCTCATGTAGGTGGAGGTGCCGACCGCAATCCCGGAGCGGGTGAGCCGGTCGCTGCCCGAGGCCGCCACCGCTCGCGCGATGCCGAAATCGAGGAGGACCGCCCCCTCCGCACCGAGGACGATGTTCTCCGGCTTCACGTCCCGGTGGACGATGCCGTGGCGGTGGGCATGGTCGATGGCATCGAGCAGGTCGTCCGCCAACCGGACGGCTTCGGCGAAGGGGAGGCGGGACACTCGCCCGAGTTGCTCCCGCAGGGTCGGACCCTCCACGTACGTCATGACGTAGTAGACGATCCAGTCCAGCTCGCCCGAATCCAGCAGCCGGGCGATGCGCGGGTGTTCGAGCCGGGACGAGAGCCGGATCTCCCGGAGGAAGCGATCGCCCGCGACGCTGACCAGGAGCTCCGGGTGGAGCACCTTGAGGGCGACCCGCTGCCCCTGCCGGTCGGTGGCGAGATAGATCCGCGCGTTCCCGCCCTTGCCGACCTCTCGCTCGACATGATACTTCCCCTCGAAGGCCCGCTGCACCAGCGGGAGCATGTCGCGCGGAATGGCTCGTTCCTCGATGGCGGAATTTTCAAGGTCGCGCCCCAGCCCCTGCGGCGCAAGTCGGGAATTCGGGCCGAGTTCAGAGCAGGACGTCGGTCCGAATCCGGCTCCGGATCGCCCACCACAGCGCACCCCACACGTTGCTCTCCCGGAGGGTGATTCGGGCGTCTCCGGTCATGCCCGGCCGGAGCGCCACCGTCCCGGCCAGGCGGACCCGGGTCTCCACCATTCCGTCGGGTGTGGCCGAAGGAGCTACGCTGGAGACGGTCGCCTCGATCCGCACCCCCGGGTCTGCGTGGGCGATCAACTTGGCACGTTGTCCCTCGCGCGCCAGCGAGGCACCGGCTCCCTCCAACGCGATGCGCGCTTCGACCCGGTCGCCGGTGAGGTGGAGCAGGGTGTCGCCCAGTGAAATGGTGCGACCCAGCAGCGTATCCGGGCGGGGTGAAGCCACCACTCCGGCGACGGGTGCCCGGATCACCAGCGAGCGCACCCGCTCCCTCATTCCGGCGAGTCGCGCACCCTCGGCTTGAGCTTGAGCCGTGATTTGTCCGGCCGTACCCTCGTCACCCCTGGCCCGGGCCCGCGTGGCGAGCAGTCCCAGCGAATCCACCGCGAGCGCGGTCGCCGCGACCTCCCGCTCGAGCTCGAGGTTGCGGATCAACATCAGCGATCTACCCGGATCCACCCGGCTGCCTTCCCGCACCATCACATCGACCACCACACCGCTGTCGGGCGCCACCAGGATCCCGGGGACGGCGGACGCGACGATGAACGGCCCGGTCACAGTGATCGGCCACGGCGCCAGCCCGGCGACGACGGCGAACAGCGCCAGCATGCCGAGCCCGTTTCCGATTCGCTGAAGCCTCCCGCCGGCCGCCCACTTCGCGCGCATCTCCCGCCAGGCCTCGCTCGCGGCTCGGCGCAGGTCCCGGCGGAGGGAGCTCGTGGTGACCCAGACCACGATCAGAAGGGCGATCACGCCGAGCGCCCCGAAGGCCCCTGAGACCCAGCCATAGGCGAGCGCGGCGAACAAGAAGAAGATCATCCCGGTATAGGCCGCGGCGAGGAGGCCGTACAGGAGGAAAATCCGCTGCTCCCGCTCATCGACCTGAGGCGTCGGCAGCTCCAGCCCCATCCACTTGGTCTTGAAAAGCCATGAGGTGTAATCGAACGCCCGACGGCGCAGATTGGGCACCCCGAGCCAGTCGCTCAGCGCGTAGTAGCCGTCGAGCGGGACCAGCGGATTCATGTTGAGCAGGACTGATGCGAAGCCGCCGATCAGGAACACGGCCAGCGAGGCGTCCGAGATGAGCGTGCCGGGTTCGGTGACCCACCAGACGACGCCCGCGACACCTGCGATGCACATCTCGATCCAGGACCCCGCCGCGGTGACCCACAGCCGCGACTTCAGCTCCGGAAAGGTCCAGGCGTCGTTCACGTTGCAGAAAAACGCGAGGTCGAAGTAGAACATCATCGCGCCGATCTCGTGGACCTCGCCGCCGAAGTGCTTACAGGTGAAGCCGTGCGCCAGCTCGTGTATGGCGATCAGCACGGTCGCGGAGATGTACAGCAGGACGTAGTCGCTCGCCGAAGCGCGCAGCGTGTAAACGTTGGTAATGGCGGTGGCGAATTCCGGCCACTTGAGCCACAGAACGACGAAGTACACCGCGAAGAGTGCGACGGACGTGATGACGAATGCGCGGGTATAGATGAACCGCAGGTAGGGCATCACCCGATTCATCATCTCATCGGGATCCCCGAAGGACCAGCGCAGCCGGAGGATGTTGCCCTGGATTCGGCCGGCGCGAAGGCGAGTCCGGCGCTGCGCCCTGAGCCGCTCCATGAGCAGGACCGAGGTCTCCCGCAGCGTCCGCTCGCACAGGCCCATGGACTTGAGCTTCTCGGCGAAGCGGCCGATGGCCGCGGCACTCACCTTGATCCCCTCGTCCAGCAGCGCCGCCGCCGCCTCCACGGTGGTGCGCTCGCCATCCAGCGATCGCATCACCGCGACCTCGGCCGGCCTGAAACGGAAGTACTTGCGGGTCGAGGGGTCTTTGACGATGTAGCTCTGCTCGCCGCGGTAGCTCTGTTCGACGACGATCAGGTCTTTCCGCAGCCGCGGGCGGTCGCTCATGGGCCGTTGCGGACGATCTTCTCGCCCGGGGCCAGGCCGCTCACGACCTCGACCCGCTCGCCCGGGAGCTCGTTGCCGACCGTGACCTGCCGGAGCGAGGTCCGGTCGGAGTCCCAGACGAGGGCATAACCCTCCCCGATGGCCTCTTTCGGCACCGCAACCACCCGGCGGGCCTCCGAGCCGATCCGCAGGGTAACACTGCTGCCGGGCGGCAACCGGTCCCCACCCGTGAGCTGGAGAACGATCTCCCGAGTGCCGCTCGCCGGATCGATGACCGGGCTCGCGCGGATGACCCGGGCGCGCGCCCGCTCGCCCCTGGGTCCAAGCACGTCCGCCTCGGCGCCAAGCTTGACGGCGAAGGCCGAGCCCTCGGGCAGCCGCACGGAGGCCAGCACCGGACTCAAGGCGGTGAGATGAAACAGCGAGTCCCCGTCGCCGACCAGACGCCCGATGCGCCCGCTCCGTCCCGTCACCACACCGCCGAAGGGCGCCACGATCCGGGTGAGATCGTAGTCACGCTGTGCCTTCTGGAGGGCGAGCGTCGCCGAGCGGAGATCCAGCTCGACCCGCTCCGAGTCGGCCTGGGTGACCACTCCCGCGGTCTTGAGCGCCCGCTGTCGCTCGGCCTGCACTATGGCGTCCGCGTGCCGATTGCGCGCCTGGGCCAGGGCGATGGATTGATCGGCGCTTTCGAGGCGACCGAGCAGCTGGCCGGCCGCCACTCTGCTCCCCAGGTCCACCAGAATGGACTCGACGATCCCGGCGGAGCGGGCGTAGATCGCGGCATCGTGCTCCACGTAGAGCTGCGCCGGTATGGAGAGCGGGAGATCCACAGTCACCGTGTCGGCGGTGACCAGCGAGCTGGCGGGCATGGCCCCGCTCGAGGTCTCCGCCACCCGCTGGTCATTCCCGTCCGCGGCAGGACCCCCGCAGGCAACCGCTGCCAAGCACACCATGCCGAGGGCGTTTCGCCTCATGACC